>NZ_JAZGQE010000115.1:0-15803 GCF_048593885.1 Yersinia sp. 1252 StPb PI
CTTTCACCTTTGGTTTTATCAATTAATCATGAAATTCTTAAGCTAAGATAGCTTAGGTTTAGAAAGCTGTATATCAGTTGTTTTCAATATATTGATTATTTTTGGTCAGACGAGAGAACAACGATACTATTGCAGTATCATGACATTAGCGATATGTGATAGGCGTAATGACGTAGGAATGATTTAATTAGCGGTAGTAGATTAGTAGGTAAGCTGACATTAAATTAGCATAATAGTGAGTGATTACTGGCAAAGTGTTGGGGAATAATCGCCACAGGGAAAGTGAATGTAATAAGAATCCGCCTGGCCTGCGGACTCTTATTATTAGTTTATTCCTATCGACTGCTGTTCTTTATACCAAGACCCATGCCAACCATACCAAAGCAAATCCGGTTAGCCCCATCAGCGTCGTCAATACTGTCCAGGTTTTTAATCCATCAGCGACGGAAAGCCCCAGATAACGTGTTACCACCCAAAATCCAGCATCATTAACATGGGATAACCCCAAGCCACCAAAACACGCCGAAAGGGTCACCAATACTAACTGCATGCTATCAAGCCCGGTAACCGCTTGAGTCAGCAAACCACTGGTAGTCAGGATTGCTACGGTAGCCGAGCCTTGAGAAGCACGTAACGCCAGCGAGAGCAGAAAAGCCGCGGGAATTAAAGGCAAGTGGATAGCTTCCAGTGAAACCGCCAATGCTTTGCCAACACCAGACTCAACCAGAACCTTACCAAAAGCGCCACCAGCGCCAGCTACCATAATGACCGCCGCCGACGTTGGAATAGCATCCCCCATAATCTGTTCTATTTTGTCCTTGCCCCAGCCACGGCGAATACCCAACAGATAGGTTGCTAACCCCAGAGCAATTAACAATGCAATGGCGGGCGTACCGATAAGCACGATAACTTCTCGCAGCAAGCTCTCTTCAGGCAACTCGGTGGCAGCCAACGAACCTAGCATGATCAAGGCGATGGGAATAATGATAAGTGAAGCAATTAACCCCGCCCCCGGGATTCGGTCGCGAATATCTTTCGCCGGTTCAGCAGCAATCCCGGTTTCAGGTTTTGCCAACTGCAACTGCTCCAATACGTCAATTGAAAGCGCATAGTTACGGCGATTCATACTCTTCGCGACCCAATACCCTATCAGCCCGACCGGAATAGAGATAAGGATGCCAATCATCATTAGCCGCCCCATATCCGCACCCAATAGCCCAGCCGCCGCCGCTGCTCCCGGATGAGTTGGCAAGGCCACATGTACTGTTAGCATGACCCCGGCCATAGGCAGGCCAAATTTAATGGGTGATACTTTAGCAACTTTAGCGAAACCATAAATAAGCGGGATAACAATGATAAAGCCAACTTCAAAAAATACCGGGATCCCCAAAATAAAGGCAGTCAGGGTTAATGCCATGACCGTGCGCTTGATCCCCAATGAGCCAGTAAATCGTTGAGCCAGAGATTCCGCACCACCGGAGGCTTCAATCAGCCCTCCCAGCATTGACCCAAGCACAATAATTATGGTTATCGAACCAAGCAATCCGCCCATACCGGACATAATCACTTTCATGATATTACTGACCGGAATACCTGTTGCTATTGCAACCAACAAACTGACAACCAATAGCGCAACAAAGGGATGGACCTTGGCTTTAATGACCAATATTAATAAAAGTAAAACGCTGGCAACAGCAATAGTCAGCAGTAGGGAGGTAGACATTATTTAAACCTCGATAACAAAAAATATTACATGGGTTGTTTGTTATGTGCTTATTGGCACTTTTCTATTAATTTTATTCTGAGCCACACCCGCCTAATGCGAGTAGCGAAGAAATAGCGCGCGGCCGCCAAACGACGTCACGATGTTTTCTCGACTCTGTAATTATTATTACTGTGATTCAAACAACCCGGTGAAGTGTTCGATACCAGCAGCTATGATTGGTAAGGTTTTATCCAGCCTAAGCCTGCCATCGTATTAGCCCGTGGTTGATACTCGCAACCAACCCAGCCGCTATAGTTAATACTATCGAGTAGATCGAATAAGTACGGGTAGTTAATCTCCCCTTCATCTGGTTCATGACGATTCGGCACCGAGGCAATTTGAATATGGCCATAGCGCCCAGCTAAAGAGGTAATTAACTGACTGAGGTTGCCATCCACTATTTGCGCATGGAAGAGATCCAATTGGGTAAATACATTAGGGCGGTCGATAACATTAGCCAGTTCCAAGGTCTGATACTGACTGGAAAAAAGATAATTAGGTTTTATTTTCGGGTTTAACGCCTCAATCATTACCTTAATATTATGTTCGGCAAAGCGGTCAGCCGCATAGCGAATATTTTCAACAAATGTCTGCTGATAAGCTGCACGATCGGCCCCCACTGGCACCACACCGGCCATCACATGGACTGACGGGCACCCCAGCACTAATGCATACTCCAACGCCAAATCAATATCGCGGCGCGCCTCTTGCTCCCGGCCGGGTAGTGCCGTCAGCCCCCATTCACCGCTACTGGTATTTCCAGGTGCGGTATTAAACAGCACTTGCTGCAAGCTGTTTTCTGCCAGTATCTGTGCAAGGAGTGCCGCCGGATAGTCGTAAGGGAATAGAAACTCCACCGCACTGAAACCGGCATCTTTGGCCGCCTTAAAGCGATCCAGGAAAGGAACCTCGGTAAACATCATTGATAAATTAGCCGCAAACTTAGGCATCTTTAACTCCTTAACTCTGCAATTTCGTCATCAGTCAAATAGCGAATAGGTCGGTCACCCAGCGTAAATATCAGACGAGCGGTTTCCTCTAGCTCCTCCATATTATCAGCGGCTTCCCGTAGGCTTTTACCCACCACAACCGGGCCATGATTTGCCAGCAGGAAAGCACGATAATGGGGTGCCAGCTTTGCCAACGCCTCACCCAACCGCGCATCACCTGGACGATAATATGGCACCACCGGGACATCGCCGACCCGCATCACCACATAAGGTGTAAAGGGCTTGATGGCATTACGGCTATCCAACCCTTGTAAGCAGGAAAGCGCTGTCAGATAGAGGCAATGGAGGTGAACAACCGCTTCACACGCAGGGTTATTAAGATAGATTGCGCGATGAAAACTGACCTCTTTTGACGGTTTATCACCTGAGATCCATTCACCTTCCAAACTGACTTTTGATAACCGTTCCGCATGCAGTTCACCCAGACAGGAACCTGTTGGTGTGGCCAATAATGTGCCATCAACCAGTTTCATTGACAGATTTCCCGCTGAGCCGGTGGCGTAGCCCCGTTGGAAAAAGGACGCGCCTAACTTAACCATCTCTTCCCGCGCTTGCTGCTCATTCATACTGCGAACTCCGTTTGTGCTCTGGCAAAAAAGTTTTCGTCACCAAAATTACCTGACTTCAACGCCAGTGAAACCGGATGATCTGTGGATTTTACCCAAGGTACTCCCGGTGAGATTGCCGGGCCGATATGGAAAGCTTGAATACCCAGTGACTGCGCAACAATCCCTGAGGTTTCGCCACCCGCCACGATAAAACGCTGGAAGCCAAGTTGTTGTAAACGGTGTGCAATGGTACCGAACAGCCGCTCTACCGCCTCACTACTGGCAGCCGCCCCCCACTGCTGCTGAATTTTTTGTAACACCTCGGGTTCAGCGGTGGCATACAGTAACGGTGCCAACGGACCGCCCGCATTTTCCATTACCCATGCGCATAACTCTTCAGCATAAGATTCAGGTTCATTTAGGCAACGGGCGATATCTATCGATTGGCTAGGCGCTTGTGGTGCATAACGAGCCACTTGACGGTTGGTCATCGCCGAGCATGACCCCGACAGCACTACACACAGTTTGCCTTGTGGTGCACCAGCAGATGTGGCTTGCGGCTGATGGGACTCATCACAAGCCCATTGCCGTGCCAGACCGATGGCCAAGCCGGATCCCCGGTCACCAGTACCATGTCGCGTACTGCTTCACCCTGCGTGAGCAAGTGACTCTCATTTAAGCTATCCAGCACCACATAACGTATGCCCTCTTCCTTCAGGCGAGTGAGCTGTGATCTCACGGCCTGAACCCCTTGGTCCATCACTGTACTGTTGATTAATCCACTGCGACCGCGCGCTTGTGCGTCCATCAGCCGCAAGAGATTGCTGTCTGTCATCGGCGTCACTGGGTGATTGCGCATCCCCGACTCCGCCAGCAGTTGCCCCATCACAAACAGGTAGCCCTGATATACCGTCCTTCCATTCACTGGTAGCGCCGGAGAGATGATGGTTTGTTGTTGACCCAGTGCATCCAGTAATGCATCAGTGACCGGGCCAATATTGCCTTGCGCGGTGCTGTCGAAGGTTGAGCAGTATTTGAAGTAGAATTGTTGGCAGCCCTGCGTTTGTAACCATGCCAGGGCCGCCAGTGAGTCCGCCACCGCAGTTGCCGTTGGGCAAGATCGTGATTTCAGGCTGACCACTGCCGCATCGGCATTCACATGATAATCGGCATCAGGCACACCATTGATTTGCACCGTCGACATGCCATTTTCCACCAGAAAACTGGCAATATCGGTCGCACCGGTAAAATCATCCGCAATTACACCGAGTCGCATCAGATATTCTCCTGTTTTTCCGGCAAGGTAATACCACTGAAAATCTTGATTACCGCGCTGTCATCCTGCTGACCAAAACCGGCGTTACTGGCTGAAGTAAACATGTTGAAGGCGGTTGATGCCAATGGCAGAGGAAAGTGCAGCGCTTTGGCGGTATCGGTCACCAGCCCTAAATCTTTTACAAAAATATCTACCGCCGATTTGGGCGAATAATCACCATCCACGACATGGCGCATACGGTTTTCAAACATCCACGAGTTACCCGCGGCATGGGTGACAACTTCATACATCGTATCCAACGGGATCCCCGCGCGCGCGGCCAGTGCCATCGCTTCGGCACCGGCAGCAATATGGACCCCGGCTAACAACTGGTGGATAATTTTCACGGTTGCGCCCAGGCCAATTTCATCACCGATGCGATAAACCTGCCCGGCTACCGCGTCTAATACTGGCTGTAACTTTTCGAAGGCAGCACTGCTACCGGAGGCCATTACCGTCATTTCACCCGCAGCAGCTTTCACTGCGCCGCCCGATACTGGCGCATCCAACATAATGAGGTTATGTGCCAACAGCCCTTGCTCGATCAATTTGGCATCCTGGGCTGAGATAGTTGACGACACCATAACGGCAGTACCGGGCCTTAATTTGGCCGCCAACCCCTGCTCGCCCAATAGAATCTGTTTTACTTGAGCAGCATTCACCACCAGCACCACAACGGCATCCAATTTATTGGCAAAATCATCCGCGCTGACTTGGGCGCTTATCGCGCCATTTTTTCGTAAGGTTTCCAGTGCCAGCGGATTAAGATCAACGCCGTAGGTCTGTAGCCCGGCTTTAATACAAGACTGTGCGGCCCCCATTCCCATAGAGCCTAGCCCGATAACGCATACTGATAGTGTTTCTGCGTGAGTCATATTCTCTCCGTGTTAATTTTGGTGATAATTTGATTTCTTATGTTAAGCATAGCCGGAGGTAAAGGCTGTTATCGTGAGTTAAATCACAATAATTAACACAAAAAAATCATTAAATCACATCATTTCACATTTACCCATTCAGTAGCTCAACCCTGCATTCAGCAGCAAAATTAATCAATTAGCTATTTTTACCGCCTTTTTTTACCCGCAACATCACCCATCTCACCGCGGTGCGTAACATTTACGTTAAAAAATGAGAAAGAAATTTTCACTCTTGACGTATAATCACATTAATTACCATCCTATAGCCCGCAAGTGGGTGAATTTGGCGAGGAGTTAACGTGATACCGGTTGAACGTCACCAACAGATACTGGCACTGGTTGCCGAACGTGGAGTGGTTAGCATTGCTGAACTGACTGATCGTTTAGGCGTATCACACATGACTATTCGCCGTGACGTGCAGAAGCTGGAAGAGCAAGGCGCGGTGTTATCAGTGTCAGGTGGGGTGCGCTCCACTGAGCGGCTGGCCGCAGAACCCTCGCATCTGGATAAGACACTGATGTATAGCAGCCAGAAAAATGCCATTGGCATGTCAGCCGCACTGCATATCCCACGTAATAGCTGTATTTATCTTGATGCGGGAACAACGACACTGGCACTGGCGCGCCAATTGGAAGCCAGGGATGATTTATTGGTGGTAACTAATGACTTCGTCATCGCCAACTTTCTGATTGAATCCTGCCAATGCAGAATGATTCACTCCGGCGGCACACTGTGTCGTGAAAACCGCTCATGTGTCGGTGAGGCAGCAGCCCGCGCCCTACGAAACTTGTCCATCGATATCGCTTTTATTTCCGCATCCTGCTGGGGATTGCGGGGTATCTCTACGCCAGACGAAGATAAGGTGGTGGTCAAACGAGCAGTCTGTGAAGTCAGCAGTAAGCGCGTGCTACTGGCTGATGCGTCAAAATACGGCAAAATAGCCACCTATCTGGCATTACCGTTAGCTGATTTTGATGTGGTTATCACTGATAGTAGTTTATCGGCAGCGGCCCATGACGAGTTGGCCGATAAAGAGATTGAATTGATCATCGCCTCCGCCCCCCGCCTGGCAAATTGATGATAAAACCGCTTGTAGCGGTTCCTTGCGCGGCAAATGGGACAACCGCCTGACAGCATTCAGTTTGAATAATTATATAAATCGTTATGTAGTTAAAGTAATTCTAAGTCTTAGCATCCTAATAAATAAACGGCGTAAACTATAGGGTAATTGAGTTTACCCGTTTATTTAGCTTACCGCTGATTCACCCACCCTCATTACCTCAATCTAGCGGTCGATGCATCACACTGGTCAGTGTCTCTGGAGCATGACATGAACAACGCAACAACGGCAGCAAAGCAAAAAGTGCCGTTACGGCTCAGCACCACGATTACCTTGATGGTTTCTGGGGTCATTGTCTCGGTGCTGTTGGTGGTTCACACCCTGTTCTTTATTCAGCTCAGTCAAATGGCACAGGATAGTTTGCAAGACAAGGCCGTTGCCGTAGCACGCACATTATCGTTCTCGCCCACGATTATTAACGGATTGAGTGACCCGGCTGCCGGACGGCAGATTCAGGCTTATGCCAGTGAAGTTCAGAAAGCCAATGGCCTGTTGTTCATCGTGGTTACCGATATGAAAGGCATCCGTTATTCACACCCTAATCCTGAAATGATCGGGCAACACTTTATCGGTAATGATCTGCAACCCGCGCTTGAGGGGAAAGAGAACAGTGCGATAAACCGTGGCGTCCTTGAGCGAGCATTACGTATTTTTATTCCGGTCTATGAGCCGCACGGCAAACAGCTAGGGGTGGTCGCTATTGGTATCTCACTGACCAGTATCGATTCGGTAGTGAGCGAAACTCGCTGGACCATTCCCTGGACCATATTATTCGGAGCTCTGATTGGCTCCTTGGGCACCTGGTTTTTAGTCAAAGCGCTTAAACGAATTATGCTAGGTTTCGAGCCGTATGAAATATCTAATTTATTCGAACAGCGTAACGCCATGTTGCAATCCATTAAGGAAGGCGTCATTGCGGTTGATGCCAACTCACGCATTACCGTCGTTAACCATGAAGCAAAGCGCTTATTTAAACAAAGTGGGCCGATGGAGAACTTATTATTAAGTAATGCCAGCAAATATTGGCCGGTGCGCTTGTACTTACAGCAAGTATTGGAAACGGGCATCGCTCGCCGTGATGAAGAGATAAACTTTAATGGCAGCATATTACTGACCAACACCGTTCCGGTAATAGTAAAAGGCGATATTATCGGTGCCATCGCCACCTTCCGCGATAAAACTGAAGTGAGCCAACTGATGCAACGCTTGACCGGTATGGTGCACTATGCCGACGCGTTGCGGGCGCAGTCACATGAATTTATGAATAAACTTCATGTCATTTTGGGTCTGTTGCATATGAAGTATTATCAGCAACTTGAAGATTACATCGTTAAAACCTCCAATAATTATCAGGCAGAAATTGGATCGCTGCTGCGTAAAGTAAAATCGCCGGTGATAGCCGGTTTCCTGTTGGGGAAAATTAACCGTGCGCGCGATTTGGGGATAACCTTATCCATCAGTGACGAGAGCCTGCTCCCCGATACCGATAATGAGCAAGTGACCACCACTTTGATTACGGTGTTGGGTAATCTAATCGAGAATGCCATGGACGCCATTGGTAGCCTGAGTCAACGGGAGATCAATGTCAGCTTCCACTATCAAAATGGCCGGATACATTGTGTTGTCAGCGATGATGGGCCGGGTATCGCATCAGAATTGCAAAGCCGTATTTTTGATAATGGATTTTCCACTAAAGGAAATGAACACGGTATCGGTTTGAGCCTGGTGCGTCAGAGTTTAGAGAGTATTGGTGGCAATATAGAATTTGATTCTGAAGCGGGCGTTTTTACCCAGTTCTTTATCAGCCTTCCTTACGACATCACACCGAGTGACATTCCTTCAAACAACATCAGCGCGGTAAATCATGATTAATGTATTGATAGTAGATGATGATGCAATGGTAGCTGAGCTGAACAAGTGCTATCTGAGCCAAGTGGCGGGCTTTAACTGCTGCGGTACGGTGTCCAGTTTACAGCAAGCCAGAGAGCATTTGATGACAACAGAACACCCCATTGACCTGGTGTTATTGGATGTTTTTATGCGCCAAGACAATGGCTTGGATTTGCTGCCAGTGTTGCGTGAATTCAGCGAACATACTGACGTGATTGTTATTTCATCTGCTACCGATGTGAATACCATCAAGAAAGCGCTGCAATACGGCGTAGTGGACTATTTAATTAAACCCTTCCAGTTTTCGCGTTTCGAAGAGGCACTCTCCACTTACCGGGAAAAACAGAGTTTGCTGGGGCAACGTGAATATTGTGCTCAGGAAGATGTCGACTCATTACTGCGGCGTAGCAATGCGACGCCAGCTGAGCGCAAAAAACTACCCAAGGGGCTGACAGCACAAACACTGCGCACGGTGTGTGAATGGATTCAGGAAATGCAGGATGGGGAATTTTCAACCGAACAGATGGCCAACGCCATTGGTATTTCACGGGTTTCTTGTCGCAAATATTTGATTTACCTTTCTGATACCGAAGTTTTAAGCACTAAGGTACTTTACGGTGCGACCGGTCGGCCAGTTTATCTCTACAAGTTGCTACCCAGTCAGCAAGAAGTATTAAAGCAGTATTGCCAGTAATGAGCCGCACTGCCTCGAAGCTATTTTTATCAATCAGCACGCACCAAAACTGTCCTGATAAAAAACCAGCGGCATCCGCTCAGGGATGCCGCTGATGACCTCAGTCTTATCGGGCTGTTATTTACATAATCCAACCCAACAGTAACGTAGCCCCAATGACGGTGGACGCACCGCCGATACGGGTTGCTATCTGGGCAAATGGCATCAGTGACATCCGGTTCGAGGCAGAGAGAATAGCAACATCACCGGTGCCACCTAGCCCGCTGTGGCAACTGGTGACGATCGACGCTTCAACCGGATACATATTCAGATAGGGCGCGATAATAAAACTGACCGCGGCCATCGACAACACCACCGCACCACACACCACCACATAACCGACAGAGAATACGGCGACGACACTTTCCAGTGGAACATACAGCATCCCCAATCCTATCATCAGCGGCCATACCAGTGTGGTGGAGACGAATTTATACCAACTGTGCGCACCTTGTTCCATTTTCGACGGAATAACCTGCGCATATTTACACATCACCGCAATCAAAATCATCAGCACCGGGCCGGGAATGTGGACAATCTTTTCAAATAAGCCCCCGACAATAAAGAAAGCACAGGTCATTAATAACCCACCGCCCATCAGTTGGAAATCGGCTTGCTTTGGCCCTTCCTGGGCGGTGAATACCGCATTATCTTGTGCCGAGCGAATTAACATCCCCTCGCCATTGAGATCCTTGCGACGCAGACCAATACGCGCCAGCACCCCGGCACAAATAATAGCGAAAATATTCCCCACCACCGCAGCCGGTGCCAGTTGAGCCACATACACATCAGGAGCCTGACCAAGGATAGCCGAGTAAGCCAACGACAATGGCAAGATGCCCTCACCAATACCGCCACCGATGATAGGTACAATAATAAAGAAGAAGGTGTGATAGAGAGTAAAACCAAATAATTTACCCACCAGCAAACCCGTAACCACCGCCGTAATGGTTCCCACCACTAGCGGGACAAACATCCGGGTCATTCCCTGAATAAGCACCACGCGGTTCATCCCAAGAATACTGCCGACCACCAGACTGGCGATAACAAAATAGAGTAAGTTCGCCTCTTTCATCAGCAAATGGACAGTATCCAAGGTGTTGGTTTGGAAAATACCGAAATAAACCAAAACCGAGGGTACCATTAAACACAAAATTGCTGGCCCACCGATATCTTTCAACACCGGTATGTGGCGGCCGATATGTGATAAAACAAAACCCATTGTCATGATTACAGCCAGCCCGCCAATCATATTTTTGGGTAAATAACTGGCATAAGCCGAAATGAATACAATGGCTGAAATAGTCATAAATAATGCCATTGGCATAGTATTTATGTTCATCTGATTTATGTGTGCAATAACTCTCTTGATTGCAGATTTCCCCGACATGTCAATCTGTTCGACGGGGGTAAGCACGACATCCTGATTTATTTTTTTCATTTTAGACCTACTATTGGGTAGCACCTAAGGAACGGGAGGTAACGGATCTAATGCTTTAGCCGGTTATAGTGATTTGATATTTGTTTTGACAGATGTTTCTCAATGAGGCATCGACCAACCTGGCACTTAAAAATCATTATTGATGTTAAAAACAACACAAAAAAAATTCAAATGTGAATATAGAATGGCAAACTACCACTCTATTTAAAATAAAAAAACAGTTAAGGTGAGACGATGTATTGTATTTGCGAGGATATCGTCAAGTTTATTTTAATTAACTTAACTTGGTGTTTTGTAATTAAATAATCTGAAGGATGTGAGATTTGTCTGTTATACTTTTTTGTCGCTGACAGACAAACCCATACTGAAATACCGCCGGTTGTTATTTGGTGCTACTCGTCATCTATTGACGAGCCTGCAATACGAACTAAATGAATGATTAAGTACAACATTTCATCATTTGAGAGAGTAATACTGAGCAGATTTTTGATGTATTCACCGATTAACATACTGCAACGGTGCTCCCCAGGGTACTCGCGGATCATTTGTTCAAAAATAAAGTCATCTTTGGTTTCTATCTGGTTACTTTCAATCATACGCTGGATAAAAAATTGCATATGTGTCAAAAAGCGTTGGTAATTTAGCGAATCTTGATCAATTACAACATTAAAATGGTATTTGATAATATTAAATATGTCTTTCAACATCTTAACTGAGAGCAGTGTACTTTCCATACTCTGAATATCAGTTTGACCATTAACCAAGTGGAAAGCTATATTTCCCGCTTCCTCTTCAGGCAACTGAATATTGAGTTTCTCATTTAAGTATTTAACTGCTTGTTGCGCAATAGAAAATTCATGCGGATAAAATCTTTTTACTTCGTATAACAATCTATTTTGGATTGAAATCCCTTTGTGAAAACGTTCGATGGCAAAGGTAATATGGTCCGTTAGAGTAAAAAATAGCTGTTCACTAAGCTTTCCCTTCAGGCTGGCATTAGCGTCACTCATAATATTCTGCACCAAAGATATATATTCTTCTGGCGTATTTTCGATCAACCTAACATATTCTCTACTGGTTTGATTTTTTTGTACCACATAGACTTTTTCTATTTTCCCAGCATCAATCGCATCACCAATTTTGCTATTAAATCCAATACCTTTCCCCATAACAATAACTTCATTATTGTTGGCATCGACAGATAAGACCAGGCTGTTATTCAATACTTTAATGACATCCATTTTTCTAGCCACCTCTGTCTTTGCGCCGCAATGACTTTATATCATGATTAGCCCGGTCTACCGGGCTGTCTAGTATGCCAACTGTTCATCTGCCGTGGGCGGTTCTCTGCCGCCCAGAATATCAAACTACGGTCAAAGATACTGACCATTTGAGGCAATGACTTGTTGATACCAGGTAAAACTGGCTTTTTTTATACGCCTTAGGTCGAGTAAATCATGTTCATTCCGATTGACATAAATAAAGCCATAGCGCTTACCATAGCCCTGATGCGTGCTGACAACATCAATAACAGACCACGGGCAGTAGCCCATTAGCTCTACGCCATCGCTGATAGCCAACTGCATTTGCTCTATATGTTTACGCAGAAAATCAATACGATAGTCATCGTTAATCTGATCGTCGCTTTGCAGCGAATCCGGTGCGCCAATACCATTTTCGCTAATCAGGATGGGCAGATGGTAGCGCTCATACGTCTTACGTAACGTGAGACGTAACCCAATGGGGTCGACCACCCAGCCATAGCGGGTTTTATCCACAAACGGATTTTCTGCTGCGCGATACACGCCCGGTTCACCCAACATGATCTGCTGATCTCCGGCACGGGCCGTGATATCTGAGGCATCGCCCCGACTGGCAGCAATAGTCGCCGTCGAATAATAGTTAATTGCGACAAAATCCGGCCGCCCTTGTGACAAGATTTCACTGTCACCACTTTCCACCGTGGGCGCTAATCCACGATCCTGCAAATAACGCCACGCCAACGCATTGTAACGACCATACACCGCCACATCGAGAAAACTCCAGCAGCGTAATGTTTCCCAGTTATGGGCTGCGATAGCATCTTGTGGTGCACAGGTTTCCTGATACATCGATGTGGTATTTATCGCCGGACCAATTTTACCTTCCGGGCACATTTGATGACACAACGCCATCACCTGCGCCTGTGCCAACATCATATGGTGACTCTGCTGATATAAGGATTTTTTATCCGGTAATTGACCATCGGGCGGAGTACCAATTGCCCCAGGATGGAGGATCATGGTGTTCTGCTCATTAATCGTCAGCCAATATTTTACTTTGCTACCAAAATGGCTAAAGAGCACTTTGGCGTATTCAACAAAGGCGTCAATCGTGGCGCGATGCCCCCACCCACCCTGCTGCTCCAGACAATAGGGCAAATCAAAATGGTAAAGTGTGACAACTGGCTCTATGCCGTAATGATTAAGTTCATCAATCAAATTCTGATAAAACGCGATCCCCGCAGGATTAACCGCCCCCGAACCATCAGGGATAATGCGGGTCCAGGCGACAGAAAATCGGTATGCCTTTAAGCCTAATTCGGCAAATAACTTAACGTCTTCTTTATAGTGATGGTAGTGGTCACTGGCGATTTTAAAATCTGCCGTCCCTGTTGGGTGCTGGCACATATCAATGATCGATGGACTTTTACCGTCTTCATCCCAGGCACCTTCAACCTGATAGGCAGAGGTGGAACCGCCCCAGAGGAATCCTGCTGGGAAGTTCTGTAATTGTTGATAAATCATAACCGCCCCCTAACCACGTGCACCCAGAGTAATAATCGGCTCACCAAACTGAGTTGGCCCGCTAGCTGCACTGCTAACCTGCGAATACGCATCACTGTTTACAATCAATACCGGTGTGACGATATCGTAGCCTGCCTGAGTAATGGCGCTGATATCAAAACTCACCAGTAGGTCGCCCACCATGACACGATCCCCCACTTGCAGCGTCGAACTGAAGTACTGACCATTTAAGTTGACGGTATCAATACCGATATGAATCAAAACCTCAGCCCCGTCGTCTGATTTAATTCCGACAGCATGTTTACTGGGTAAGAACGTCATAATTTCACCTGTTACTGGGGCGCGCATTTCCCCCACATCAGGGATAATAGCCACCCCCTGTCCCAACAATCCCAGAGAAAACACATCATCGTTAACCTGACCTAATGGGATTAATTTTCCGCTTAATGGGCTACTTATGACTGCCGCCTGAGCCGCTGTCCCCGGAGTTCTCGCCACGGAGGCAGGCAAGGGAACGTTATCACTTTCATCAACTTGCGCTTGTTCATCTACCGGGTCTTCAAAGCCCAATACCCAGGTCAGGGCGAAAGTGACCACAATAGCAATCACGCAGGTTATTAATGCGTGCACAATGTTCATTGGGTTTTCGCCAATAAACGCCGGTAATGCAGCCAGCCCTGGTGATACAAAGGCGTAACGCACCACACCACTTAACCCCGCATAAACACCGGCGCAGCCCCCACCGATCATTGCCGCCACCAGCGGGCGTTTCAGCTTCAGGGTCACGCCATATAATGACGGCTCGGTTATTCCCAAAAGTGCAGTGAAGCCTGCTGAAGATGCCAGTTGTTTCAAGTTCTTATTCTTCGTTTTGAAGGCGACACAGAGTGTCGCCGCCCCCTGAGCAATATTGGATGCCAACATACCCGGGCCATTGATCATCTCATAGCCTTGCTTAGTCAATTGCATGGTTGCAATCGGGGTCATGGCCCAAGCCGTGCCCGTAATAACCAAGAAGGGTTGCAGCGCCCCCATTAGCATGGGAATAAGCCAACTGGCTTTCGTGTTTATAATGGCAGCACCACTGCCCACCATATCATTAAGAAAGATACCAAATGGCCCGATCACGACTAATGCCAAAGGAGCAGTAATCAATAATATAATCATTGGCTTGGTAAAAAATTTAATCATCGAGGGCGAAATTCGCTCGGCAAAGCGCTCGACATAAGACATCAACCAAACGGTAAAGATAATCGGTAATACCGAACCGGCATAATCAGCCAATCTAACCTGAATACCGATAAAGCTAACTGCGTCACCTTTTACCAACATTTGTGCCAAATTCGGGTGTAACAGTGCCCCGGCAATCGTCATTGCCAAAATAGGATTACATTCAAACTTAATCGCGGCACCATATGCCAGCAGAACCGGCAGGAAAAAGAATGCCGCATCCGCAATGGTATCGAGCAGCTGATAAGTGGTACTGCTAGCTGTAATCACACCGGTGAGTTTCAAAATTGCCAGCAACGCCTTAATCATCCCGGCTCCGGTAATAGCCGGAATGACAGGGGTAAAGGTGGTAGAAATCACACTGATTATCTGGCTGAAAATACCATTTTTGGTTTTATTTTTATTGCCCTGCTTCTCTGGTGTTGGCGCACTGCCAATTTCTTTCAATATCGTCCGATAGGTTTGCTGCACGTTGTTGCCGACAACTATTTGAAACTGGCCTCCTCGCTCGACCACACTGATCACACCCTCCAGTTTTTCAATCTGTTTAGCATCAACTTTAGTGTCATCGTTAAACTCAAAACGCAAGCGGGTGGCGCAATGTGTTAACTTACTGACATTATGCTTCCCCCCGATCAACGCTAAGATCTTCAATCCTAACTGCTGGTAATCCATCGCTATTCCCCTGAATTTATCACTTAAAAAAAAACAAAAAAAAAGACCAAAACAAAAATGCACCCGCGGACGGGGGACACTTTTATTTTGGTCTTGCCTGCTTTACCAGTAACACGCCTCAATAAAATTATGGCAATAAATATAACTATTGCGCTATCAGTATCATCATTGAAGGTGAGAGAATGCAATATCATTCTCGGAAAACTGTGTGTTAGATCTCATATGGCATCTTACGCAGTACGCTTTATGCACAGCACTAAGTCGAGGCGATTCGAATAAGAGTTTCTGCAACTTACCTATTAGATTGAGTCACGTTAATACAACGATCTAATTGCTTAATAAATATCATCGTAAATATTAACTGCGCTACAC
>NZ_JAZGQE010000116.1:0-15692 GCF_048593885.1 Yersinia sp. 1252 StPb PI
AGTTTGATTATGTGATTTTTTAATTAAATTATTGGTATTAATCACTGTCATGTTAGTGGGGTTAATGGATAGCTTTATGTTGTTTAATGTTGCTTTGAATGATTATTTCTGTGATGGTGAATTGCAGTTAAAAACATAATAACACTTTCTAATATTTCTTATCTTTTGAGGCCCGACATGAAAAATGTAGCAATACTCGGAAGCAGCGGGGGAAATCTGTTCAATCTCGGTGGTGCCTACCCCGAAAGACTTCTACAAGAAATCTATACCCAACTCCACTCTGCTGGGTTAGGTGTTAGTGCGGTGCAATTTATTGCAGCGGAAGAATCGATGGATGTGGCAAAGCCGACCACCGCCGCCGCCGTTTATTCAATAATCGCGGAGGAAGGAGATAAACCACGGATTAGCTTCCAGGGGAAACTCTCCGAGGTGAATGACGCGGTAAAATCATCGGACGCGGCCATTGCGGCACAAATCCGAGCCGGTGATATTGATGGCATCATTATCATGAGTGCTGACCCTGATCGCAGTAATAAAGACGCTATTTTGGCGGCGATAGAAAAGAAAATCCCTATTGTGGGCACTGGCGGCACCTCGATGGCAATTATCACCTCCAAAGGTGCCAATGTGATTGCCACCTCTGGCACCACCGGGACCAATAGCCGCACACGGGCTATCTCTTTTACCGCCTCGCTATGCAAACATTGGCAGATAAAATATACCCCAGTGCTGGGCAGTAGCGAGGCCAACATGCCGGGCAGTGACAAGAGCCTGCTAAAAAGAATCAATATCCGTAGCATCATGATCCCAGCTCTGCCTGGTTTTATCGCCATGGCCATTGTATTGGCGCTAAGCCATATCCCAGGGTTGCAATCACTCAATGCCATTTTTGAACTGCTGTTGAAGGGGTTGCCGGTTATTGTCGCGGTTATTGCGGCTAAACAGGTTTCTGAGCTAGATGAAGTGTCGATTGTGGCGGGGGTTGTCGCCGGGGTGCTGTCGGTAGAAGGTGGCTTAATTGGCGGTATTTTGGGAGGGATCGGCGCCGGTATTATGGTGCGTTACCTGTTCGGGCTCTGTCTGAGATGGCAATTCCCAATGACCACCATCAATATCGTAGCGGGTGGTTTGTCCGGTTTATTCTCCGGTTTAGTGATGTATTACCTGCTTAGCCCATTGGCATTAGCCGCTGGTGACTATATCAAATTGGCTATCGAAGCCACTTTGGCCTTTAGCCCGATTTTAGCCGGATTACTGGCCGGTCTGGTTATTTGGCCAGCTATTCTGGGTGGGGTTTATCACGCAGTTATATTGCCACTGGTATTACTGGAAATGGAAAAGTCCGGTGTCAGCTTCCTCGGCGCGGTCGATATGGTCGGGCTGGTGATGGTGGCAGCCGGTATTAATCTGGCAAACGTGATTGCTCCGCGCGAGAAAAGTGAAGCCGCAGTAGCTGCCCCTGGGTTGTTAATTAACCTCGGTTTTGGGACGTTCGTCGAATCTGCTTACCCGTTCATGTTCTCTAATAAAGTCGTCTTTGCTGGAGCAATATTCTCCGCCGGCGTTGGCGGCATGTTGCTGGGATTATTAAATATTAAAGGCGTGGCATATGTACCTGCATTCGCCTCCCCATTCTTGTCGAATAACGCTTTTTATATGGCGATAGTCATGGCGGTAACACTGGTGTTGACCTGTGTAATCACCCTATTAGCCAACAAGTTTGTCGCAATTAAAAAAGCAGTACCCGAATCACCAACACCAGGGATCTCGGGCTAAGAGTTAACAATTAAAAAAGCCGTTTTATATAAATCAAGTAGAGGTAAATATGTTCAACGCTGATATGAGTAAGAAACGTTCCGTCGCTATGGATAAAGTACGAAATGCAATTTCATTACATGGCGGTCAAACTATTCTCAGTACTGGAATAACCGGAGATGATGCTCGCTTAGCGAAAGCAGTATGCGATTCAGGTGTTAAATTATTGGAACCTAATCACCCTGCGTTGGCACTGGCTCGCGGCCATAATGGCGTGACGAATATGCATGCTGCGGAGCGTATTCGTCATGAGATAACCATCGGCCAAATGGCACAAGCCGTGCGGGGGGTGCGTAATGTGGTAGCTGACGATATTTTTATTACCGTCGGCATCGCCGGGGGCTTTACTGAAACTGTACCTACCCCCGTGACAGAACAAGATATTTTATTGATAGCTCAATCAGGGGCTGATGGTTTACATACCCATAAGTCAAGTTTTGAAGATTTAAAGGAACTGGTGGATTTAGCCCATAAATATGGTCTGACGGTGGATGCTTATATTGGTCACCCGAGTGACTTGCATACCTTCGGTATTGCCGCTGAAACCCCCGCTGACGTTGCGCAAGTGGCTAAAACGATGGAAGCACTGGGTGTTGATATGATTGGTTTAATGACTGGCATGAGCTACGAAGGTGTCAGTGCGGGTGATATTCCTGATGCTATCAAACAGCGGCTTCTGGCTTTGGTCGGTGCGGTTTCGGTACCAACATTAGCAGAAGGGGGGATCAATCTGGAAAATGCCAAAGCATTTAAAGATACCGGTGTAAATATTTTGGTGGTGGGCACCGCCATTGATAATGTTGTCTGCAACGCGGCAAAGGATGTGGTATCGCGCTTTATTACCCACTGATAGTATAATGTGAGCAAGGAGGGAGAGTATATTAGCAATAATCTATTCTCCCTTTTTTATTGGAGTCAACGTATGTATAAGTTATTAGCGCTTGCTCTTGATGGCACGTTACTCACTCAGTAAAACCAGCAATCATTATTATGAAATAATGAAACATGGCATCAGTAAGGGGTAAGGATTGCATTATTTATCTCAGCACTTAAATATTAGTGCTCAAGCCGTGGTCAGTATTGGTGATCAGCAGAATGATATCAGTATGTTTCAGTTTTCTGCTGTGGGTGTGGCAATGGGTAATGTCAGTGATTTTGTCAAATCTTGTGTGGGTAGGGTAAGTCAGGATAATAACCAATACCGGGTCGCTTTTACCGTTAATCAACTCTGGCCGGTGTGATTGAATCGCCTTTTGTTTCATAAAATTATTCAGTAGAATGACACTATGTATCGCACAGCTTCGGGCCGCTATTCTTATGAATCAGATCAAACGCAAACAGTTTATTTTAGAAAAGCTGGATAGTCTTGGTGAGGTTTCGGTTATTGGTCTTTCCGAAGAGTTGGGTGTGACGTCTGAAACTATCCGCCGGGATCTTTCCTATTTGGAAAAAAGCGGTGAGGTCACCAAAGTCCATGGCGGTGCGATAAAAGTTCAGAATATACAAGAGGGCAGTTTTGCCCAACGAATGGATTTAAATCGCCAGGAAAAAATGCTAATTGGTCAATATGCTGCATCATTGGTGACTGAAAACGATACTTTATTTATTGATTCTTGTACCACCACACTTATTTTTGCTTCATTCTTACCATTAGTGAAGTTTACTGTTTTTACTAATTCATCATTAATTGCTGATCAAATTAAAAGTAAAAATAATATGGCTGTCGTGCATGTGTTAGGTGGTGAATATAATCATACCTACAAGGCTAACTTAGGCATTCAGACCATTGAGCAAATGAACGATATTCATACGGATTTCACTTTCGTCGGAGTTGGCGGAATAGACAGTTATTTTGGCGTGATGGTAAAAAATTTAGATGAAGGGCGTATTGCCAAGAAAATGTTGGCGATGGGCAGACAGAAAGTTATTTTATGTGACACCAGTAAATTTGGCCAAAGTGGGTTAATGAAAATAAGTGACATCAATGATATTGATATTATTGTCACCGATAAAAAGAAGAATATTCATAAACAAGCAATTGAAGCTATCTATTCAGATAAAATCATCTACGCCAATTAATATTATTTTACAACACCCACCGCAATAGCGGGTGTCTTTATGTGTATTACCTCAGCATTTTTCAGCGTACATTGCAGTACGAATACCCGGTTTGAACCCGTATTGTTGAGCCTGCCAGACAATAATCAACCCAAGGAGTAATAACCCCAACACTGTCCACGGGAAACTTACTGCTCCGGCGCTTTGTAACAACAGGCCACCGATGACCCCGCCCCCTGCAATGGCTAAATTCCAAGCCACCACAATCATTGACTGCGCCACATCGGCATTTTGTCCTGCGGCATCCGCCGACGCGGTTTGCAATAGTGTGGATGCGCCACCAAAACTGAGGCCCCAGAGCAACATGCTGCCATAAATCGCGGTGGGGGATCCCCCGGCGATTACCAATATCAATGCAGCCAGAATAAAGGTACCAAGACTCAGTAATACCGCGCCACGTAACCATCGATCCACGACTAATCCGGTGAACCAAGTTCCCGCTAGTGCACTGACACCAAATACCAACAGCACTTTATCGAGCTGATTTTCCAACCCGGCAGGGGTGATAAAAGGGGCAATATAGGTATAAAGAATATTATGTGCCAGCATCCAAAGGACAATAACCGACAAAATGGGGCGTACGCCAGGGGTGGTGAACACTTTGCGTACCGGTTGCTGCTGTTTGGCCGATTGTCCTGGATAATCAGGTATTTTCACGATAACCCAGACAATCAGCAGCAAAGTTAATCCCGACATAATGGCAAATGCATTGCGCCAACTGAGCACCATGCCCAGCCATGCCCCCAATGGTACCCCTAGTGCCAGGGCGATAGGGGTGCCGGTCATGGCGATCGCCATCGCGCGCCCTTGTTGATGAGGTTGTACCATACGTCGTGCGTAACCGGCGATAAGCCCCCATGCCAGTCCAGCGGCAGCACCGGCCATAAAACGGGCCAGTAAGGTTAAAGTGAACCAAGGCGAAATAGTGGTTAAAGTATTGAATATGAAAAAACCGACAATGGCGCTGAGTAAGGCTTTACGCCGCCCCCAACTACGGGTCAAAGTAATTAAGGGGATCGCAGCCAGTAACGAACCCAGAGCATAGAGTGTCACCAATTGGCCGGCCAATGCTTGTGAAACCCCCAACCCTTGGCCGATCTGCGGCAATAATCCAGCAGGTAATGTCTCGGTCATGATGGCAATAAAGCCCGTCATCGCGAGAGCCAATAATGCCGAGAGAGGAAAGGGTGCTGTTTTCATTATTGTTTCCCGACGCCATAGATGGCGTCCCGCAGATCGTTGACAAATTGCCCGGACATACCTTCGTATAGGGTATTAGTTAATGCGACTGCGGATATCCCTTGAATCCTATCAACAAACCATGAGTGGCCATATGCACCTCCCCAACGCCATGTACCAACGGACTCAGGTGAATCAGCCAGGTGTGGATCGCGCAAGACCGAAAAGCCTAACCCGAAGCCCAAACCGGGAGAGTCAGGTAAGATAAGACCCTGAGTTTGGTCTCGTCCCATCTCATCGACTAAAGCCGCTGGAAGCAGTGGTGAGCCACCCCGACGTAGCGTTTCCAGCAAGCGCAACAGGTCGTTGGCACTGCCTATCATCCCCGCACCGCCAGAAGGGAAAGCATGGCGATTGAGTGCACGGGCAGGAGAAAATCGAATACCGATGGTCCCGGGGAACGCGGCGACAAGTTCATCTTCCTGCAAGGGGTGTGGTGCAGGTGTATCACTGACATAAGGCGTAGCTAGCCGACTGACATCATGGGTGAAAAAATCCGTGTCCTGCATATGTAGTGGCTCGGTGACCAATGCCCTTACTGCCTGATCTAATGGCTGACCACAAACTTGCTCGACAACTGCACCTAAGACATCAATTGCCAATGAATAAGCCCATGCAGTTCCTGGGGCATAATATAGCGGCACATCGGCTAATCGACGTAAGTTCTCGTTGAGTGTGATTGCTGAACGATCCATGCCATCGGAGATCCCCGCGCGAGCATAGGGCCCATCCTCATCAGCTTCACAAAAGCGATAGCTCAAACCGGCGGTATGGCTGAGTAATTGGCGTATCGTAATGGTTGGTAATTCCTCATTTGCCAGCCGGGGTTGAAAGTCAGGTAACCAGCGCCGGATATCGCCATCAAGGTCGAGCTTACCCTGTGCGACTAATACCATTGCTGCTGTAGAAACAATCGGCTTACTGATGGATGCCAAACGAAACAGGGTATTGGAGGTCATCGGTTGTTTGGTTTCGCGATCCGCCCATCCTGCTGCCCGGCTGAAATGTGTCTCGCCGTTAAGCGCCACCATGACCACGGTACCCACCAAGCGCTGTTCGGTGAGCGCCTTATCAATCACTGTATTAATTCTGGCTGCCAGATGCACTGGCTGTATTGGCACTAACGAACTCGCAGACATAGTAATTCCTTAATCTGAATGAATGAAGACTTAACCATAGATGGCAATCTAACAATAGATAACTACGCAATCAGGAAAAAGTGGGGTAGATTTCCAGTATTAGAGGATATAAATGTCCGCAATCGGAGCCGTGATGGATAGCCTAAGCAGTCTGAGTGTTTTTGTTCAAGTGGCCGAGACCCGTAGTTTTGTGATGGCAGGGCGTATATTGGGTGTTTCCGCTTCAGCGGTTGGTAAGAATATCGCACGGCTCGAGGGGCGGTTAGGCGTGAGATTATTTCACCGCAGCACTCGCAGCATAGCACTGACTTCCGAAGGTGCGCTTTTTCTTGAACGTAGTCGGCGGATTCTTGCTGAGGTAGAGGCGGCAGAGCTTGAGCTGTTACAACTTACCGATAAACCGCGCGGCAGGTTGCGGGTCAGTTTGCCACTGGTGAGCACATTGTTGTTACCCGTATTGGCCGATTTTATGCTCGCATACCCCGACATTGAGCTGGATCTGGATTTTAGTGATCGGATTGTTGATGTGGTCGAAGAGGGATTTGATGCCGTCGTCCGTACCGGTGAACTGACTGATTCCCGTTTGTCAGCCCGTAAGTTGGGGCAGTCCACCATGCTACTGGTGGCATCGCCCGCCTATCTGGAGCAGCATGGTGAGCCTATGCACCCTATTGAACTGGCGAATCATATCTGCCTGCATTATCGTTTCCCTAACAGCGGAAAATTGGAAACCTGGCCCTTGCCCAATGAGTCTGATTTGCGGATCCCAATCTCGATGGTATGCAACAACATTGAAACCAGAATGTGTTTTGCTTTAAGAGGATTGGGCATCGCCTGCTTACCGGATTTTTCGATGGGAAAGGCAGTGGCGGAAGGCAAATTACGAAGCTTGCTGGATAGTTATGTAAAGCGCACAGTGAGCTTGCATGTGGTGTGGCCTTCCGGGCGTTATATCACGCCTAAATTACGGGTATTTATCGATTTCCTTAGTGACAGGATTTTTGCGGGCAAATAGCCACTTAAGCTATAGGCGAAAAGTTTTTAGCACAGCATGATTGGCATCTTGATAATCCGGCCGTGGGGACATTACTTTTCTTCAGTCAATAAGGCTTTTTTGGCTGCTTCAAGAAATTCATCCGACAACTTATCCCCGGCGGTGGCGCGCGCCAGTGTTAATGCACCGGACAACATAGCAAGCTGTACCAGCGCGTGTTGCCTGCGTTGTTCTTCATTTTCTATATCAGAAACAGACATTAATCTGTCTAGCAGGGATCTCACGCCACTGAGATAAACCTCTCGCACCGGATTCTCATCATTCTCACGTGCCACATCGCTGGCTAGCGCAGTAATTGCACAGCCATCTTCTGCATGGTCACGGTGGGTGGTTGAGAGATAAAGTTCGACTAACGTGCGCAGATTATGATGCTCGGGCTGGCTGCTGATTTGCTGCCAACGGGTGCTGGAATCGTCGAGCGCTTTGCGACTGGCGATAGCCGCCAATTCATCTTTAGAGGTAAAATGTCCATAGAACCCGCCATGGGTCAATCCGACCGCAGCCATTAAATCGTTGACGCTGACACCATTCAAACCCCGGGCACGGAAGAGTTGCGAAGAGGTCTGTACGATTGACTCGCGATTGAGTGCCATCTGTTGCTTTGATACTCGGGCCATACATTTCTCCTGATTGAACAGGCAGCATCATAAAGTATGCCATGCCAGCACATCAATAGATGTTGCCTCTCATCAATACAGACCTTGATTCATGCCCGCGGTGGTCGGGGGGCGATGATACGGGTACTATCGCCGCCCTGCGCCCGAGCCAGAGTGTTGGTGATTTGTTCGTGTGGTGTCCCCAGAGTAATGGCGCTGACCTTATCAAGACGTGCCACTTGTTCATCACTCAATATCACATCTAATGCTGCCAGTGTGTCATCCAGTTGGGCTTGGGTACGGGAGCCTAAAATAGGGATTAGACTGGTAGGGGAGTTTGCGGCCTTATGGCGCAACCAGGCAATAGCAATATGTAATGGTTGCATGTGGTGTTCCTGTGCTATTGCGATAACTTCATCGAGTAGCGCAGTATCTTGCTCGGTATGCACCAATCGGCCCGCAAAACCAAGTAGACGACCTTCATCGCTTTGACGATATTTTCCTGTCAGCAATCCTCCCCCCAGAGGTGACCACAGTGTGGCTGCTAAGCCGAGTGCTTCGGCCATCGGCAGTAGTTCACGTTCAGCCGTTCGCTGTACCAAACTGTACTCTACCTGAATACCGGCAATACGTGACCAGCCGCGTAATTCTGCCAAGGTATCTGCCCGTGCAATGCGCCATGCCGGGAAATTGGAAAGCCCTGCATACTGTATTTTGCCTGCACGAGTCAGGTCGTCAAAAGCGCGCACAATTTCTTCAAGAGGCGTTAACTGGTCATCAAAATGGGCCCACAATAAATCAATGCGGTCGGTGTTAAGCCGTTTAAGGCTGCTTTCCACGGAAGCAATCATATTGCGGCGGCTGTTTCCGGTTTGAGCAATCCCCGCATCCGGTTGTGCTCCCAGCGTATACTTTGTTGCGACCACAAAACGATCACGTTCCGCAGCAATAAACTCTCCTACGATCTGTTCAGATTGACCGAATTGGTAAGTATCTGCGGTGTCGATGAAATTACCCCCGGCCTCGGCATAGCGGTCAAATACCTGTTTTGCTTCCTCTTTTTCCGAGCCATATCCCCAGGCAGTACCAAAGTTACCGGTACCCAGTGCCAGTTCGGAGACCCGTAGGCCGCTATTACGACCAAAAGTGGTGTATTTCATATTGATTCCCCATCCCAATAATTATTTATGATGACTAACATCTATTATATATGACACTCATAATCTATTTGTGCAAGTGAATCCTCTTTGACACTTAGATGATGATTTCGGGGGGCTATTGTTATTATTGTTAGGCGACACATTATTACTAGAATAAACCCTTCAATAAATTGTGGGTTAATGACAGCGTAATCTTGCGTTACCGACAGGTTAGCCTATTATTTGAACAATTGAGCGTTGTAAGTGCTGCTTTAGGAAGAAGTAAAAGCTCGGTATATGGACCACATTGAACCATCAATAATTTGATATTGGGGATGAATATGCCGCAACTGGTATTTGTTCATGGCGTTGCAACGCGCGATACGCAAGCATACAAAATTGCAGTCACAGAGCGCGACAAACTGTTTCGAGAGCTACTATTCACTGGGACTGACGTTGAGATCCACTCTCCGATGTGGGGGAGCTTTGTCAGCCCGATCCCTCCAGAAGTATTCCAGACCAATGCTGATATCGGGACCTTTTCGTTGAATGTTCGTTCTCTTACGGGTTTTGGCGGAGGACTGATGGGGGGCGTAAACGGCGCTGGCCCAGATTCCAGTTTGTCAATCGTGGCTGTGGGGAAACAGGATCCCGTTGCAGCGCTTGATGCCATCTGTTCCGAGGTTGCAGATCGTGCAGCACGAGAAAAACGTCCTTTGTCAGCCGAAGAGTTTCAGGCGTTTCGTAACGCATCTGAACTCATCGCGTCGAACAACGCGGCCACGGTGTTCCCAGATAATGCCAACATTCAGACTGTAACTGAACAGCTTAAAGATGGCATACCTGCCACTTTTGGGATTGGAAGCGTAATCAGTGATGCGATCTCGGCGGTGACGGATCGTATCTCCCATGCAGCGTCGACTCTTGGCTTTGGTGCGGTTAGAGACAGTATCAGTCCTGCTGTCGGCCTTTTTATGGGGGATGTCTTCGTTTATCTCAAACAGGGTAAAGGTCGGGATAATATTCGGGGTGCCATTCGACAAGCCCTTATCGAAGCGCATAAAGAGAAGAAAGCGGGTAAGGGACCCCTAGTGGTGGTAGGTCACAGTATGGGGGGGGGGTGATCCTTGTTGATATGCTGAGTAATCCGGTGGCGGCTGAACTTCCTGAAGATATAGACGTCGATGCTTTATTCACCGTGGGGTCTCAACCTGGCCTTTTTGCTGCGTTGGACGTTCTCTCGTATAATCCATCCGCTGGCTCATTCCGGCGCAAACCAGACTGTGTTAGACATTGGCTCAACATTTTCGACCCGATTGATCCCCTTGCTTTCCGAACGGACATGATTTACGCAGGGGCTGAGGATCTTGCTTTCAATTCAGTTGCAGGTATCACTGAAACCCACTCGAAGTATTTCCAGCGTCCCCAATTTTATGCGCGCTCTCGAGCTCGGTTGAAGCAATTTGGTATTTTGTGAGGGGTGGACGATGCCATTACTTTTTAACCGAGATATCAAAGGGCCGAAAACACATGCTTTCGTTATAGGTGTGGGGAGTTACCCTTTTGCGAAAGTCGAACGAGGAGTTAATGCGGCTCTACGTTCGGTTCCTGATTTGTCAAGCGCAGCAGACAGTGCGAAGCTCATGTGTGACTGGTTGCTCGCAAATCAGGATCGCCTTGCGGCACCACTGGCGACACTTGATGTGCTGATTTCAGATCCAGAAAACAAAAATAACCGCTATCAATGGGCCACTACTGGTCTGGTTGACTCTGCAACGGAGGCCAACGTCGCGGCAAGAGGACTGGAGTGGTATCAGCGTGTCAGCCTTGAGCCGGGTGATGTTGCTTTCTTCTATTGTTGCGGGCACGGTGCATCACATCTTCAACAACCGGTGCTCTTTCTTGAAGATCTAAACCGCAATCCAGTCAATGTGTGGTCGCACATCAATCTCGGCCAGCTTGCGTACACTTTAAGAAAGAATCAGTCCATTTCTGCTGCATTTTTGTTTTCCGATGCGTGTGGTCAGTATGTACCTGAGTTTGAATTGAGACCGCAGGCGCAAGAGTGCCAGTTCTATCCCGAACATGACTTATTTGCTACAAGTCGCAATCAGGTAGCGCTGCTATGTGCTGCTGCTGAGGGGCAACTGGCCTATGAAGGAGCAGACTCAATCAGTAGTAACCTTAGGTTTGGGCGTTTTACACAAACCTGTCTAAAAGGTCTGAACGGCTCATCTGCCAGATTGTTTTATCCCCGTTGGGGGGTAACTAGCCGCGATTTGCAAAGTGACCTCAAATCGCTACGACATATATTTTTTGACCACTGGCGTGACAGAGAGCCTTTCGAACCTTACCTTGCTGTTCCGCAAAGTGATCCTATCCCTCTGGTATTTCCCGAAAATTTTGAGCTACCCATTGTGGTGATGACGGATCCGCTTGAGCGGATGTCGGATTATGATTTTTTTATCAGCCAAAAAAATGACCCAACGCCGCCGTGGTTAAAGAATAGATCGGCAGGAGAAGCAAGTGCTTGGTACACCACTGTGCCACCTAGCCGCAACGCACTGTATGCTATTGCTGTGAAAGAGGGGGAGCATTACTCGCAGTTATTTCAACCAAAAGAACCGTTATTTGAGCAATGGGTGACCGTCCCATGAAAACGAGTTTATATTTTGAGGCCCCTGACGATCTTTCAGTTGGAACCGTTCGGATCCAGAGTGAGGGCCAGTCCATTGCTGATTGGATTGCAACGCCTGATAATCGTATGTTTTCGACAGAAGATGTTAAGCCCGGCATCTATTGGGCTGAAATTGAACCGGCCGGTGTCTCGCCACAATCCGTTATTTTTGAAGTGCTGGAGGGGCAGGCTAATAAGGTCATCCTGCCGTCCTTCTCAGCACTGACTTCCTCGGGTTCTAATATCTCTTTCTTCGACGCAGAGAACCAGCAGACAGGTGTTGAGGTACCCAACTCGATTAATCTCGATGCGTTGCATCGTTCTTCCTATGAGAAATCGGTTCTTTTCAGTTCTTCTACTCATGAGATTATCCTCGATATTCAAAAGTCATGGCCTGTTGCGATTTCCCCAGACAAGAGGCGTATTTCTATTGGCCTGTCAGAAGAAAAAAATGGTCGGGAAACCTTTGATACTTTTCGAGGCAAGTCGCGGATGGAGATGTTTGCTGGCCGGGTTGAACTTGAAATCCCAGAGGATCGTGATCGCGATCCTTGGGGTAGTAACCGAATAAGATTATCGGCTGCGATTGAGAAGGTGAGAATTGAGCGATGCCTACTGCCTCTGTATCGCGGTGGTACCATAATTCTGGTTATTGCCCCACCGTTTTCGCCGGCTGATCTTGAAATTAGCATAACGCCAGCCGACCCGAAATTGCGGGCACTCTTACGTGCGCTGGATGCCGGGACCTCAACTGAAGTTCAGGCCGTCAGAAACGATATCGTTAATAAGGATGAATTGTTTGGCATCAGTACTGATCCCTGGGCTTCTATCCTCATTGGACTACTTTCGATTCGTTTTCCCGCAGTGTTTCAACCAATCGATCCTCTATGGGCTAGAACGCTCGTAGCGCGAGCGGGATGGGCATTTGACGTATATGTGATTCAGGCCAGTCAGATACTCTCAGCTGCACATGGTAAAAGTAGTGAAGAGCAGAACAATGCAGTATCTCAGGCCGTGAGTTTATTCGCTAAAGCGCAGGTTGCAGGCTCTCCTTACTATCGTTATACCAACCAATTATTTGCTGAATTGGCTGGAGGCATTATGAGTTATCTTAAGGTCAATGAGCCACGTATCGATCCTATTGCTGTGCGGAAATTTGAGCGGATTTATGCTCGCTGGCATCGTGAGTTGCCCTTACAACGTGGTGCCGGGCCAACGTTTACTTGGCTTGCACGAGACTTAGATGTGCTGAAAAAACATAAAAGTCTGGTACCGAACCGAAACCCCTCCGGTAGGTTGCGCGGGTACAGCACATCAGTGGTGTTTGAAGGAGAGATAAGCGCTGGGCAGATCACTTTCTTGCGTGGAAGTCAGAGTAGTTTTCAGCATCCGTCAGTTGAAGAAAATACCGTACAGGTAGCGTGCCAACTATCGGGACAATATCAGTCAGAGAGTTTACCACCTCTGCCGGCATTTTCCCGCCCCCTTGGGTCATCCCTTGATCCTAATAAGGGAAGGTTTGGTGGGCAGGCGGTGCATGATGGGTTTTTCTTAACTGCCGAATTTGAACCAACAAAGAGCCGCGAGTGGGTGACGATAGTTCTCACAGTGCAGGCGGAACGGTCAATGAAGATCGGGCTTGGCGACTTTGCCTGGTTTTCCCTCCATCCGACATTTTTTCCATCGATTATCAAAGTTTCCTTCAGAGGACGTCGCGCACAACTTCGTATTCAAGCGTGGGGGGGATTTACCGTGGGCATTTGGATACCGAAGGCCAATGTTGAACTTGAATGCGACCTTAGCCAGCTTGAACGGGCTCCAAACATCATAAAGTCAAGATGACCTCCAGAGTGAATAATGGGTTCGATCGTCGGCCTGGCTCCGGAATTCGGTATGTCAATTTATGGCGCGACGAAGGCTTTTGTGTTGTTCCTCTCTCAGGGACTGAAGCTGGAGTTATAAATAGCGCTAAGAGAGTCACATATTTTAATCGGATAAAAGTGTCTGAATCGCCATGGAGCGAATACACTCTTCTACGATGCCGTTTTTTATTTGTATTACGTTCATCATCTAATTGTTGAGTGATATCACTGCCGTCCGAATGACGTTTCCTCTCCCGGGAACGCTCTGGTTTTAGTCGGTGACGATCCTGAGTCGGACTTTCTTTTATAGGCTGTTCGTTCGCGAACGGCCCCTGCATGCAACCAAGGAACGAAAGATGGCCTACGCAACAACCAATCCCTACACCGGCGAAACGATCAAGACGTTTCCTGACGCCACTACCGCCGATGTTGCTCTTGCTCTGGATCAAGGCGATGGGGCATTCAAGCAATGGAAAAATACCACAATCGCCGATCGTGTTGCCGTGCTGCAAAAGGCGGCCGACTTGCTCCGAGCCAAGCATACCGAATACGCCAAGTTGTTGACACTGGAGATGGGTAAGCTACTGGGAGAGGCCGAAGCGGAGGTCGAACTATCGGCGGCTATCTTTGAGTACTACGTCGAGAATGCGCAGCAGCAACTGGCGCCGGAGAAGCTGCATTCTAAAGACCCTGCGGTAACCGAAGCGTGGCTGGTGCATGAGCCTCTAGGCATCATCCTGGCTATCGAACCGTGGAATTTTCCCTACTACCAGATAGCTCGAATCATCGCGCCGCAGTTAGCGGCCGGGAATGTCGTGATACTCAAGCATGCGTCTAACGTACCGCAATCTGCCGATGTGTTTGAGAAGCTGATGCTTGAAGCCGGCCTGCCGGTAGGCGGATTCAAAAACCTCTACGCTAGCCGTGAGCAACTCGAAACCATCATTAACGATCCGCGTGTACATGGTGTTGCGCTAACGGGTTCGGAGGACGCAGGTGCTGTGGTTGCAGCACAGGCCGGTAAGGCATTGAAGAAGTCGACGATGGAGCTGGGTGGTGCTGACGCCTTTGTGGTGTTGGAAGATGCTGATCTGGACAAGGCCGCTAAGTGGGCGGTGTTTGGCCGCCACTGGAATGCCGGCCAGGTGTGCTGCTCGTCCAAGCGTATTATCGTGGTCGAGGCTATCTACGACGCTTTCCTTGATAAGTACACAGCTGGCGTTGCCCAGCTCAAGGCCGGCGATCCGCTGGACCCTGCCACGACTCTGGCGCCGCTGTCCTCACAGGGTGCGGCCGACGATGTGCGTAAACAGGTGAAGGAAGCTGTCGGCCACGGCGCGACCCTGACCGTGATTGGCGCTGAGGTGCCGTCGCAGGGCGCCTTCGTGCAACCGGTGTTGCTCACCGGCCTGACTAAGGATAACCCGGCGTATTACTGGGAATTCTTTGGCCCGGTATCGCTGGTCTTTAAAGCCAAAGATGAAGCGGAAGCTATCGAGATTGCGAATGACTCGCCTTTCGGGCTTGGCGGTTCGGTGTTCACTCAAGACATCGAACGGGGCCGCAAGGTTGCAGCTCAAATGTCTACCGGCATGGTCTACATCAACCATCCGACTGCGGTGAAGGCTGACCTGCCATTTGGCGGTGTGCGCCGCTCAGGCTATGGCCGCGAGCTGATTGGTCTGGGGCTGAAGGAGTTTGTCAATCATAAGCTGATTGGTGTGACTGATATTGATGGCGGCTTCTGATCCGCTTTGCAATTTTTAGTTATTCAGAATGAGATTTTATTAAATTGTTCGGAGATCAATAACGGTGCTTCGGCACCGTTATTTGTTCATACCGCGGCAATCATCGGTAAAAGAAAATTCAACATTATATAAGCGGTACTGTCGTCAATAGCTGGCGACGATAAGCTAAGATCCAACCTTTACTAAAAGAGGTACCTGGGCTCAAGAGGAAAAAATAAAAAGAGATTAATAGGGGAAAGGCCTTCGTCACTTAACGATGACCTTAAATTAAGTTTTACTATAAAAATTAGCGCGTATTAAATTTA
>NZ_JAZGQE010000117.1:0-15680 GCF_048593885.1 Yersinia sp. 1252 StPb PI
ATATAAATCAATAAAATAAAAACATAAACCCCACTTCCAGATCACGTTTTTCGTTTTATTACTTTTCTTATATTGACCTTTCGTTTTCTTTTCTATAGATTTTCACTTAGACATAAAATTGATGAAATGAAATGAAACGAAAGATTGTCATGTTCTACTTTGTACTGACCCATTGAATATGTACTACTAAGGACTGAGTTATGAGCGAAACCCAATCTGCCGGTACTTGCGGCACATCAACCTGGACTGAAAAAGAGATCCGCCAGCAACCAGCAAGCTGGATCCGATCGTTAAAAAACATTGAACGTCAACGTAACGATATCGACACTTTCCTTGCGCCGCTCCTGCAAACATCTGACCTACAGATTGTCCTGACAGGTGCCGGTACCTCAGCATTTATCGGCGATATTATTGCGCCGTGGCTGTCGCGCCATAGCGAGAGAAATTTTGTCGCAGTGCCCACAACGGACCTCGTTACTAATCCTGCTGACTATTTATCTCCCCAGCGCCCGACACTGCTCATCTCCTTTGCACGCTCCGGTAACAGCCCTGAAAGCGTCGCCGCAGTGGACTTAACCAACCAACTTGTCAGCCAGTGCCACCATCTGGTCATCACCTGCAATGAAGCCGGCAGCTTGTATCACAATGCGTTGAAAAGTGATAACGCACTGGCACTGTTAATGCCAACCGAAACCCATGACCGTGGTTTCGCCATGACCAGTAGCATCAGCACCATGATGGCCAGTTGTTTGGCGGTCTTCGCCCCCGAGGTCATCAACAGCACCAGTTTTCAGGATGTCGCAACGCGCTGTAAGCAGATAGTTGCTTCGCAGGGCGACTTTAGCACTGCCGTATTTGGTGATCTGCCCTTTAAACGGGTTGTTTACCTCGGCAGTGGCGGATTACAAGGCGTGGCGCGCGAATCGGCACTGAAAGTGCTGGAGCTAACGGCAGGTAAATTAGCGGCGTTTTATGAGTCCCCCACCGGCTTTCGCCACGGACCAAAATCACTGGTTAACGCTGAAACGCTGGTTGTGGTGTTGGTTTCAAGCCACCCTTATACCCGTCAATACGACCTCGACTTGCTGGCTGAGTTGCGCCGCGACCAACAAGCGATGCGCGTCGTAGCGATTTGTGCCGAATCCAGCCCAGAAATCGACTCAGGCCCGCATATTTTGTTACCCGCAGCCCGAGAGTTTATTGATGTCGAACAGGCGTTCTGCTTCCTGATGTACACACAGATTTTCGCTCTCAGCGAATCTATCAAAGCAGGTATCACCCCCGACACGCCTTCCGCCAGCGGCACGGTAAACCGTGTAGTGAAAGGCGTCGTTATTCATCCCTGGAAAGGCTGAGAGGATCACTACATGAGCATTATTTCTACCAAATATCTTTTGCAGGATGCGCAGGCTCGGCGCTACGCCGTACCTGCTTTTAATATCCATAACGCGGAAACCATTCAGGCCATTCTAGAAGTTTGCAAAGAGATGCAATCACCGGTGATCCTTGCAGGTACGCCCGGCACCTTTAAGCACATCGCTTTTGAAGAAATCTACGCACTGTGCGAAGCCTACTCTGAAAGTTATGGCATGCCGCTCGCGCTGCATCTCGACCATCACGAGTCACTGGACGATATCAGCCGCAAGGTCAACGCCGGTGTACGCAGTGCGATGATTGACGGTAGCCACTTCCCATTCGCTGAGAATGTGGGTCTGGTGAAGAGTGTCGTCGATTTTTGTCATCGCCACGATTGTAGCGTTGAAGCTGAGTTAGGGCGTCTGGGGGGGGTGGAAGACGATATGGATGTCGATGAGGAGAGTGCTTTTCTCACTGACCCACAAGAAGCGCGTCGCTTTGTGGAACTTACCGGTGTCGATAGCCTCGCGGTTGCGATCGGAACAGCCCACGGCCTGTACGCCAAACGGCCAAAAATTGATTTCCAGCGCCTGGCAGAAATCCATGAAACCGTCGATATTCCATTGGTTCTACATGGTGCAAGCGATGTCCCTGATGACTATGTCAGACGAGCTATTCAACTGGGTGTTTGCAAAGTAAACGTAGCAACTGAGTTGAAAATCGCCTTCGCCGCGGCGGTGAAAAAATGGTTTGGCGATAACCCGGAAGGTAACGACCCGCGCTATTACATGCGCGTCGGTATGGATGCCATGAAAGACATCGTGCGCAGTAAAATCATCGTCTGTGGATCAGCTAATAAGTTAATCCCCGAAACTGAAACCTCGCTATAAATCTTGTGTCATCAAAATGTTGCCCGGCTACCGTCGGGTAACATCATGAATTCTAATCATTATCAGACTCAAAGCACCGACTCAAAATGCAAATAACCTTTCTGGACCTCAAATAACAAGGATATTCCCGATAAACTCGCTGATGTACCACGGCATTGTTAGCGCGGAAAATGCCTATTTTGGGTTGGAAAAAGTGCAGACCGACCATGACTTTGCTGATCAGGTCTGGAGCTACTTTGCAACGGGAACCCAGCTACAAGAGCTTTACATCACGCCGTCCATGTTAAATAACAACAAATGGGATACGCTGGCGACCGCCGCTAAATGGTCACGGAAAAATAGCGATGTGCTGGTTGATACCCATTGGATTGGCGGTGACCCTACTGCACTGGAAGTTTATGGCTGGGCCTTATGGAATAAAGATAAAGCAGTATTTGGATTGCGTAATCCATCCGACAAAGAACAAAGTTACTATTTAGATCTCACTAAAAACTTCGAAATTCCGAGCGGCGAAGCAACGAGCTTCACACTTAAGAGGGTATATGGCACCAATGCAACTCTGCCACTCGATTACAGTAAGCCGGTGATTGTTACGCTAAAACCACTGGAAACACTCGTCATCGAAGCAACACCGATGACTAATATGAAGTAACGCGCCTATCAGACCTGTCGTAATAATGCCGCCTGTTCTATCACGAAGGGGCGGTATCCGCTTCCAGCTTAATCAAATAGACCAACGCTTGTTCTCGGGTATCAGCACACATCTCCCGCAATGCTTGTAAGCTGGCACATACTGCCGGTCGCGAAGGGGAATGAAAAATGGCGCAACGCATACTCTCATCCAAATGCAGACAACGGGTATTGGCAGGCTTACCGAATGGCATACCGGGGATCGGGCTGGAAATAGAAGGAGCAATACAGCAGGCACCGCAATCTGAGCGACAGTCCATCAGCAGGCTCCTGTAGGCTGGTGGAATAACAGCAGACAATAGCAATCACCCCCATTAACTACCAGCACTATCCTTGCCCGGCGGTTTAATAACCGATCCATGCCATAGGCGGTGCTTTTCACCCCCGCACCATCAGTTCACTTTTTAACCGTTAAAATCCCAATTTGTACGATATTCAATCACAAGTTAATCCCATCACCAGACTAATCACTGATCATATGATCGGCATGAGTATATTCGTCTGTTTACAGAATCCTCACCAGCATGTACCATTAAGCTAGTACAAAAGAACCACTAACCTATTATTTATAGCCCGCGTCATTAACGTTACAGCAAGACAACAAATTCTGCTGAAGCGGCAAGGATGAAGGATATTTGGAGTTACCGATGTCGATGGATGTATCCCAACCGTTATCACGCCCTTCCGTCCTTGGCGGGGCGATGATAGTCGCCGGAACCGCTGTAGGGGCGGGGATGTTCTCAATCCCAATCGTCACAGCCGGGGTATGGTTCAGCGGCTCAGTAATACTGCTGATTTATACCTGGGCTTGTATGCTGATTTCTGGCTTGATGATTTTGGAAGCTAACCTGAACTACCCCACCGGGGCCAGCTTTCACACCATGGTACAAGACCTGCTGGGTAAGATCTGGAGTTCCATCAATGGATTGTCGATAACCTTTGTGCTCTACATCCTGACCTACGCTTATATCTCCGCCGGTGGCTCAATCATTTCTCACACCCTGCAAAATGTCGTGGGGATTGGTCAGACCGGTGCTGGCTTTATCTTTGTGTTATTGGTCGCATTTATCGTTTGGTTATCGACCCGCGCAGTGGATCGCTTAAGTACGATATTAATCGGCGGAATGGTAATTACATTTGTCATGTCGGTTGGTGACATGTTTAGCCATGTACAAAGTGCCGTTCTATTCAATCAAACTGATAGCAGCGCCCGCTATTTACCTTATGCACTGGCCGCACTGCCCTACTTGCTGACCTCATTTGGTTATCACGGTAATGTACCGGGGCTGGTGAAGTACTACCACAAAGACAGCAAAGCAGTGGTGCGCAGCCTGCTGTACGGCACCCTGATCGCGTTAATCATTTATGTCCTATGGCAGTATGCTATTCAAGGTAATATCGCCCGTGACGCCTTCAAACAGGTGATTGCTGACGGTGGCAACATCGGTAGCCTGCTAAAACAGATGGACACCATTTCGACCAGTCAGGCCACCAGCCAGTTACTCAATGCTTTCTCTTATATGGCGCTGGCTAGCTCATTCCTTGGGGTATCTCTGGGGTTGTTTGATTATATTGCCGACTTCTTTAAATTTAGTGATACCCGTAACGGGCGGACTAAATCAGCACTGATCACTTTTGTGCCACCGACCCTCGGTGCGCTGCTGTTCCCGAATGGCTTCTTATATGCCATTGGATTTGCCGGTTTAGCGGCTACCATTTGGGCGGTAATAGTGCCAGCGCTGATGGCGCGGGCCAGCCGTAAACGCTTCCCACAGGCTGTTTATCGTGCTCCCGGCGGGCGTTTGATGATTGGTTTTATCATCCTGTTTGGTTTGATCAATGCCATTACCCATATTGCTGCACTATTGGGCTGGTTACCGGTCTATCAATAGGGTTATTTTTACACGGGAATAACTCTCTTTTTAGCGCTATCTCCAAAGCGTTTACTGTTGCCGCCAGGCCGCAAGCGAATAGCCCCAGCGACTTCAAATATGGAGGCGATATTTGCTTGCCTGAAACTGGCGGCGCGAGTAACTTGTCGCAACTTATCTTCAATCCTGATTGGCGGTTAATAAATGGCTAGAGCTAACGAAATAAAACGTGGTATGGCGGTCAACCTCAACGGCAAGTTACTGCTGGTGAAAGATATTGATGTGCAAAGCCCAAGCGCCCGTGGCGCAAGTACCCTGTATAAAATGCGGTTTTCTGATGTGCGGACCGGTTTAAAAGTTGAAGAGCGTTTTAAAGGCGATGAGATCCTCGATACCATCACCCTGACCCGCCGATCAGTGAATTTCTCTTACATCGATGGCGACGAATACGTCTTTATGGATGATGAAGATTTCACCCCTTATAACTTCAAAAAAGAACAGATCGAAGAAGAACTGTTATTTATTCCTGAAGGGGGCATGCCAGGCATGCAGGTTCTGACGATGGATGGTCAATTATTGGCGCTGGAATTGCCGCAGACTGTTGATATGGAAATTGTTGATACCGCCCCAAGCATCAAAGGCGCATCGGCCAGTGCTCGCAACAAACCTGCTGTGATGAGCACCGGCTTATCTATTCAGGTGCCGGAATATATCAGCCCGGGTGAGAAAATCCGTATTCATATTGCGGAACGCCGTTATATGGGCCGCGCTGAATAATACCCAATCCCCTTCATCTTTCAAGTTGCAGGTGTGTTGGCTGCTCTCAATAACCCGAATCACTTGACTGCGTAAGCTCATCGGGATTAATGAGCCTCATCCTTGAGGCTCACCCTGCGGGCTGGCATAAATGCTGTACAAATCGGTTCCCGACCGATTTGTATCTCGCTTGCCGCCTTCCTGCATCTTGAAATCTATTGGGTATGGTTGGGTATAAAACAGTTAAGGGCCATTTCTGGCCCTTAATATATTGAAAAATAGCGGGTTATTTTAGTTCAGGGAAGAACGCCCGTTTCAGCGCCAACTCCACACCACGCACCTCAGCTAACCCTTTCAAACGGCCAATCGCCGAATAGCCCGGATTGGTTTTCTTATGCAAATCATCCAGCATCTGATGACCGTGGTCTGGGCGCATCGGGATCGGACGCATATCACCGGCAGCCTGACGGCGTTGCTCTTCGGTCAAGATGGCTTTGACGACGGAATACATGTCCACATCGCCTTGCAGATGGCCGCCTTCATGGAAGGTCTTTGGGTTCCCTTCGCGGCAGGTCGAGCGTAAATGCGTAAAATGAATACGATCACCAAAGGTTTCGATCATCTTCACCAGATCGTTGTCAGCCCGCACCCCATAAGAGCCGGTGCACATAGTAAAACCGTTATGAATACTATCAACTGTCTCTTTCAGCCACTGCATATCTTCAATGGTGGAAACAATCCGCGGTAGGCCAAGGATTGGGCGCGGTGGATCATCGGGATGTACCGCCATACGCAGACCAACCTGTTCGGCAACCGGTATAATGGCTTGCAGGAAGTAAGCCATATTTTCACGCAGTTGCGCTTTATCGATGCCGTTATACTCCGCCAAACGTGCACGGAATTGATCCAGTGTATAACCTTCTTCTGCCCCCGGCAGACCAGCAATAATATTGCCCGTCAGCTTGGCGATATCCGCTTCAGTCATCGCATCGAAGTAATCTGCTGCCTGCGCCTGTTCTTCCGCAGTGTAATCATTCACCGCACCAGGGCGTTTAAGGATATACAGTTCGAAGGTAGCAAAGGCTATCTGATCGAAACGTAATGCTTTGGAACCATCTGGCAGTTGATATTCCAGATCTGTGCGTGTCCAGTCGAGCACTGGCATAAAGTTATAGCACACGGTATCAATACCACAGGCCGCCAGATTACGTAGCGTTTGCTGATAATTTTCAATATGTTGCTGATAGTTGCCGCTGTGCGTTTTGATCTCTTCATGAATCGGGACACTTTCAACTACCGACCACACCAAACCTTTAGCGGCAAGCTCTGCCTGACGTTGCTTGATCTCACTCACCGGCCATACTTCACCATTCGGGATGTGATGTAATGCTGTCACTACTCCAGTTGCACCCGCCTGACGGATATCATCCAGCGACACCGGATCATGCGGGCCATACCAACGCCATGTTTGTTCCATTTATTTTTACCTTCTCTGCGTAAACTGTTCAGGTGCTAAAAATGTTGTTATACCGATTTCCAAGAGGTATCACTCAGCTTTATCCTTACTTTTTAACCGCCGGGTGTCAAAAAGCAAAACCTCATTGGTTGATCCACCTCACGAATATAACCAATATTGGACTTACCAATTTTATTTTCTGTCATATGGCTTTACACTGCAAGCCGATATTCATGGCAACGAGCAAAAGAAAATGGTCAGTATGGTGTGGCTTCTTTCCTACAAACAGCCGACTAAAACTGGTCTAACAACTTTTTATTTGCCACCTTTTATGTCAGCCCCTTTGTAATAATCGTGGGGTGAATGATTTTGGAGCCACGTATGAACACCATTGCCAACAGCCCCCTTCCCTCAACCGTACAGCAGCCTACTTATGATAGAACAGCACTGAAAAGCCGCATTGTTCACATTGGCTTTGGTGCATTTCATCGCGCCCATCAAGCGCTGCTCACTGACCGGGTGTTAAATAAACAAGGGGGCGACTGGGGTATTTGCGAAGTCAGCTTGTTTGGTGGCGACGTTTTGATTCAAAATTTACGCCAACAGAATCATCTCTTCTCAGTGCTGGAAAAAGGGGCGCAAGGTAATCAGGCCATTATTGTCGGTTCGGTTTGCGAGTCAGTCCATGCCCGATTAGATGGCATCATCCAAGTATTGGAAAAATTGGCCGAACCACAAGTGGCGATTGTCTCACTGACGATTACTGAGAAAGGTTACTGCATCGAACCGGGTAGCGGCCAATTGGATCTGCAAAATGAGTTTATCCGCGCAGATCTGGCGATACCCGATGCGCCAACCTCCGCCCCCGGTATTCTGGTAGAAGCCCTGCGCTTACGTCGCTCACGCGGCCTACCCCCTTTTACTGTGCTTTCTTGCGATAATATTCCAGAAAATGGCCATGTCGTGAAAAATGCCGTCCTCGGCCTGGCTATGGCCCGAGACCCAGAACTGGCTAGTTGGATCAGTCAACATGTCACCTTCCCTAATACTATGGTCGACCGTATTGTTCCAGCCGCCACCGCTGAAACCTTGCAACAAATTGCCGATACCCTGAGCGTAGCAGACCCTTGTGGTATTGCTTGTGAGCCGTTCATTCAGTGGGTAGTTGAAGATAAATTTGTCGCGGGCCGCCCGGACTGGGAAGTGGCTGGAGTGCAATTGGTCGATGATGTCTTGCCATTCGAAGAAATGAAGCTGCGCATGTTAAATGGCAGCCACTCATACCTCTCCTATCTGGGTTATCTCGCCGGTTATCAACATATTAATGATTGTATGGCCGACAGTAACTATCGCCTCACCGCCCGTCGCCTGATGATGGATGAACAAGCCCCAACCTTGCGCGTCACCGGGGTGGATCTTAATGCCTATGCTGATCAATTGATTGAGCGCTACAGCAACCCGGCGTTAAAACATCGCACCTGGCAAATTGCCATGGACGGTAGCCAAAAATTACCACAACGGATGCTCGATTCCGTGCGTTGGCATTTACAACATGGCGGCGCTTATCGCTGTCTGGCATTAGGTATCGCCGGTTGGATGCGCTATGTAGGTGGGATCGACGATAACGGCCAGGCCATAGATATCCGTGATCCGATGGCTGACAGCTTTAAAAAATGTGTCGCCAGCAGTGAAGATGGCGTTGCCCGGGTACAGAGTTTGCTATCACTGAAGTCGCTGTTTGGTGAGTCCTTACCACAGCAGCCGGTATTTGTTGATGCAGTCACCGAGGCTTACCTCAGCTTGCAACAATTTGGCGCGAAAGAGAGTGTAAAACGTTTGGCGCAGCAGGATTAATTTAGCGCACTCACCGAATGAGCCTCAAGAGTGAGGCTCATTAATTCCAATCGAGTTAGTGAGCGCAGCCAACACCGCTGCAACTTCAAGGCCGAAGGGTTTACCCAAAGTCATTGGAGGTGCAGGTAGGCGGCAAGCAAATGCATCCCGATGAGCTTACTCAAGTAAGTGATTCGGGTAAGTGAGCGCAGCCAACACCACTGCAACTTCAAGGCCGAAGGGTTTACCCAAAGTCATTGGAGGTGCAGGTAGGCGGCAAGCAAATGCATCCCGATGAGCTTACTCAAGTAAGTGATTCGGGTAAGTGAGCGCAGCCAACACCGCTGTAACTTCAAGGCCGAAGGGTTTACCCAAAGTCATTGGAGGTGCAGGTAGGCGGCAAGCAAATGCATCCCGATGAGCTTACTCAAGTAAGTGATTCGGGTAAGTGAGCGCAGCCAACACCGCTGCAGCTTCAAGGCCGAAGGGTAAATTATTCTTCAAGCTGGTACGGCGCAGACTCAAACAAATAACCATCAAAATCAGGATGGTTGGCATCTGAAAGCTCGAGCAGTTTTAGTTTTACATTTTCCAAGTGCTGCCACATGGCTTGCTTAGCCGCTTTGCTGTCACGGCGTAACACAGCTTGCAAGATTTTCTGATGGTCTTCTAACCACTGCCAACGGTAGCTGAAATCCAGGGTGTGACGGTGAGCAACCTGCCACATGGCGCTGGTTTTGCGCGCTTGCCAGGCCTCTGTAACCATATTGGCTAGCACGCTATTTTGCGTCGATTGTGCCAGTAGGCAATGAAACAACTCATCAGCGCTTTCATCCACTGCCCCCGCAGCCAGTGCAGTCTTTTCCTGCTCGATGGCGTGACGCATTTTGATGATATCGGTTTTGGTCGCCTGCATGGCAGCAAAAGCGGCGACTTCGCTTTCCAGTAATTGGCGGGCTTGCAGTAATTCAAATGGGCCGTAACCACTATCAGAGGTCACTGCGGATTCACCGTTTGCTGGCATATCGGGCACGTTAACCACATAGACGCCAGAACCTTTGCGTACCTCCACCAATTTTTCCAGCTCCAGCATAATCAGTGCTTCACGAACCACACTGCGACTGACACTGAAATTTTCGGCGATGTCACGTTCAGGCGGTAAACGATCGCCTAAGTTGTATTGCCCGCTGACAATCGCCTCACGCAATTGACTGCCCACTTCCTGATATAACCGCATAACCTTATTTCCTGCATCAGGTATTGGCGTGACTAATACCAAATTGGCCTGACCAAAGGGTGTCTGAATGAGGGTTAGTATATCATGTGGTCGAACAATATCATTGTAGCCAAACAAGATGATTTCATTTGAATCGCATCATCCATCTAACACGGCTTATCACTGTGATAAGCCGTGCTTGTAGGAATACGTCATATTGTTTGAATATATTAGAGATAAGTGACAGTGAAAATTCCCAGACTACGCTGCGGGTTCAACCATTCCAGATGAGAAGAAGCTAAATTACCAGGTAAACGGGCAGTGAGAGGCATATTAGCAGAAACAACTTGCCGTTGAGTCAATGTCTCACCATTACGATAACAACGTGTTGTAATGATACTCTCGATGAAAGCGGTATCACATGGACTATCTACAATAGCACCAAAAAATGTAATTGTTCCTGTAGCAGACCGGGTAGATTGCGCACTACTTGCAGCAAAGGAGACTATCCATGAAAACATTATTGCTACGATAATTAGCACTCGAAAATTCATCATAACCACCTCGACTCTCATATCTGTCATTTTAAATGATAGAGGATTCCAGCCAGAGCGATGGGAATGAGCGAGCATTTTTTATTGCCCGACTCCGTTTATAACTCACTAAGATTCCTCGTAGAAGTGAATTATATTGCTTAGTCTTGCAACGCTATTAGGCGAGGTTCCTAACATACCTAGGAAATTGTCTGCCTTTTAGCCTTTTTCGTTTAATAATAAGCTTGGCTGGTGTTATATCCTCTTCTGATAACATCGACACCTTTGAGCCTTTTCTTGAGAGGTTATTGAAAATAAATTTACGGTAGGAGACCTCTGATGACAAAAACGAACTTGATTACTGGCTTTTTGGGGTGCGGTAAGACCACCACCATTCGCCATTTATTGTCACAAAAACCGCAAAATGAAAAATGGGCGGTACTGGTTAATGAATTTGGTGAGATTGGTATTGATGGTGCGCTATTAGCAGACAGCGGTGCGGTATTAAAAGAAATACCGGGCGGGTGCATGTGTTGTGTTAATGGGTTACCGATGCAAGTGGGTTTGAATATGCTGCTACAGCAGGCAAAACCGGATCGGTTATTAATCGAACCGACTGGGTTGGGCCATCCAAAACAGATCTTGTCTTTATTAACCTCCGATATTTACCAACCCTGGATTGACCTGCGTGCCACCCTCTGTCTGGTCGATGCCCGCCAGTTAAGTGAACCGCGTTATACCGAAAATGAGAACTTCCGCGACCAACTGGCGGCCGCAGATATCATCGTGGCAAATAAGCAGGATACCTACACCTCACAAGACTACAGTGCATTGCAGCAATGGCATGACCGCCAATCCATGCCACGTCCACTCTATTATGCAGAACAAGGAAAGGTAGATGCGGCCCTGCTTGATATCCCACACAGTAATAATAATGAATTGCCTGACGGTACCCATCACCACGGTTCAGGGCGACCAAAAGGCTTGGCGGCGCTCCGTTTAAAAGGGATCGAACCTTGGCGGCGGGCGCTGAATCAGGGGCAAGGTTATCAGAGCTGTGGTTGGGTATTTAATGCTGAGACAGTGTTTGATACGGTTCCATTGTTGGAATGGATACGGTTAAATCCAGTGGAGCGGGTCAAAGGTGTTATGCGTATTGCCGAAGGCACTTTGGTGGTTAACCGGCAAGGTGCTGACTTGCAAATAGAAACACGTCAAATAGCACCACTGGACAGCCGAATTGAACTGATTAGTGCCTCTGAAGCGGATTGGAACATGCTACAGCATCAATTACTGACTATCAGACTACATAAAGGGGTATGATATACCTCGATTTTTATTTGTTACACAATTCATACATTGATAATTTATAGGCCCCGCATGACTCGGCGTAATTTACCGACAATACTACTGCTCAATTTTCTTGGGATTGCTTTGTTCTTATCTTGGTATATCCCGGCGCACCATGGCGTTTGGTTTAAAATAGACTCGGCAATATTCTTCTATTTTAACCAGCACTTGCTGTCCAGCACGTCATTTCTGCATTGGGTGGCTATCACCAACAACCGGATTTTCGATGTTATTTCCCTTATATCTATGGGGCTGCTTTATTTGTACTTCTATATGAAGGAAACCCCCGCGGGTCGTCGCCGCCTGATAGTCACCGGATTTGTTATGCTATTAACTGCGGTGGTCCTCAATCAACTAGGCCATCTGCTGCCTGTTTCGCATCCCAGCCCGACACTAACGTTTGAAAATATAAATCGCGTCAGTGAATTAACCGGTATTCCAACCAAAGATGCCTCCAGTGATAGTTTCCCTGGCGACCATGGCATGATGCTGATGATCTTTGCCTGCTTTATGCTGCGCTATTTTTCCCGCAGTGCTTTTGTCATTGCCCTACTGATCGTCGTTATTTTTTCAATGCCACGGGTGATGATTGGCGCGCATTGGTTTACTGACATTGCGGTCGGCTCACTGTCGATAGTGCTGGTTGGGATAAGCTGGGTATTGCTGACGCCATTAAGTGACAAGATAATTGATGTAATTAACCGGAATCTGCCAGGGGCAAAAAGCCAATAGCGTTATTGGCTTTATATTAAGGCAAAAAAGTCCATTTTTTGCCTTTCTCTTACCTTAACCTTTTCCTTCATTTATTGTTACCAAACGGCTACAAATCCAGCTATCCACTTTTAATCTGAAATTTTACATTATGTTACATAACCTTTAGCTATAATAATGGATGTAAAAGGTCTCGCCTTTTATTAATCATTACGGTAATCTCGAAAACGTTTGTGTTCGGATTTGGGTCATTCGCCTCTTGCATGATTAATATTGTGCGTTCTAGCACAGTTATTCAGTTAAGTGATTGTCTAATCGGATCTCAATCAATAATCTCGATTCGTTTGGTTTTTTTGGTAGCGACNTCCGTCGTAAGGACAGCAAGGGAAAACAACAACAATGGTCAAGTCTCAACCTATTATGAGATATATTCTGCGGGTAATTCCTGCGGTTGCAGCAGCGGTAATGTTATCCGCGTGTAGTTCATCACAGACTTCGAACTTACATAATGCGCAAACTGAGATGCGTGCAGTTAATGACAAAGATGGGCTTTTACTGCAAGCCTCTCAGGATGAATTCGAAGCGATGGTACGCAACGTTGACGTCAAGTCGAAGATTTTAGAACAGTATGCAGGGTGGAAGGGGGTTCGTTATCGTTTAGGCGGTAGCAGCAAACGCGGTATTGATTGCTCCGCATTTGTACAAACCACTTTCCGTGAACAATTTGGTATGGATTTGCCACGCTCAACCTCTGAGCAGCAGGATCTTGGCAAAACAATCCAACGAACTAAATTGCGCCCCGGTGATTTGGTGCTGTTCCGTGCAGGTTCGACTGGCCGCCATGTAGGTATCTACTTAGGTAACGATAAATTTGTGCATGCATCGACCAGTGTCGGTGTGACGATATCGAGCCTAAATGAAGATTATTGGAATAAGCGTTATCGCGATGGCCGTCGTGTCCTAAGTAGCGGTTCGCGCAGTTAGCTGATTTTTATTCCTGTTGTCCGAGATACCAAACGAAACTGTAAAACGCTGCCATTGGCAGCGTTTTTTATTGTCTGAACATACCTCCTTATCCCTCCGCTACCAGCCCAATTTCCGGTCAATTTGTAGGAAACCTCCTTTTTTGGCTGGGGGGCGCGAAATCCAAGAATTTTCTGTGTAAGATAATTCCCGCTTAGTTGAGACTTTTCTGGCGATCAGAGATCTTTACCAACGATTTATCCTTATAAAATTATATAGGTCGTGTTAATAAGCTGGGGATTTGTTTTATCGAAGCATATTGCCAAAAATATATCGGTATAAATGAACGCTGCTTGTTTCAGTTATTTGATGCATTTAAACCGCATCTTTTATTTATATTGAATAGAGATTCAATTGGATCGGCTAATTACTGTTAACCCTGCGCATTGGCAAACTGGTAGCGTTGCGTTGCTAACTTAACTTATACTCATAACACTTTATCGATCATGCTGAGGAGCGGCGTAACATGGGTTCAAACAGTGCGTTCTCCCGCAATATTTTATCCAGACGCCATCTTGTAAAAAAAAGTGTCATCCTCGCACTCTGTTTTTTTATTTGCTTTGTCGTTATTACTTTGTCATTACTTTATCGCAGTAGTGAACGTAAATTAACAACACAAAGTGATCATATTATCTCCTACGCCTCCCAGTTTCTAAATGAACTGACTACCACTATGTCTCAACTTATCCCACTAAGTGACAAAAGTTGTGAGCAAGCCAGCCCGGCACTCCACTATCGGGCTGCATTTACTAATGGTGTCAGAGCATTTTTATTGGTTAGAGACAGTATCGCTTATTGCTCTTCAGCAACAGGTGATATGCAAGTCGCTGTCAGTGCGCTATATCCTAAAATAAACTTACATCAGCCGTTGGACTTTAAAATTCAGCAAGGCACCCCCATGATGCCCAGTAAACCGGCGGTCGGGGTGTGGTTGCGTGAAGCTGGGCGCGGCAATACCGGTGTATTAGCGACATTAGAATTAACCTTACACCCTTATTTATTGCTGAATTATTCAGATAATCAAGTCAACGGCTTAGCCATTATTATTGATGAATTAGCGGTAACAACTTTTGACTCTAAAGTCTTACCTATCAGCCAGCTACCGGCACGCGCCTCGCGTGAGATCCAGCTACCGGGCTACCCGATTAAAATATTGATTTATCATACTAGCCTGACAGCTGATGACATTCGCATGACCCTATTAGGAGGGCTATTACTTGCCGGTCTGGTCGGAATCCTTGCTTATTATATTTTAATTGCCAGCCAGAGTGCTGAAGCTGAAATTTTGCGCGGTATTCGACGCGGCGAATTCTTCGTTGAATATCAACCAGTATTTCGTTCACATGATCGTTCATTATCTGGCCTTGAAGCGCTTATTCGTTGGCAACATCCTATTGAAGGGCGCATATCCCCGGATCTTTTTATTCCCTATGCGGAAGCTCAACATCTGATTCAGCCATTAACCCGGCATCTATTTGAGTTAATCATCAAAGACAGTGAATTAATGGCAGACCACCTTCCGGCGGGGACTAAACTGGCCTTTAATATTTCCCCTGTCCATCTTGCTAATGATAACTTCCGCAAAGATGTTTCTCAGATGTTAAAGCAATTAAATACGGATATCTTGGCACCAGTATTCGAGATTACCGAGCGTGGTATGGTTGAAGAAGAGCTCGCTATTAAACAATTTGCCTGGCTGCGTTCTCAGGGGATACAAATTGCTGTCGATGATTTTGGTACCGGTCATAGCGCCCTGATCTATTTAGAACGTTTTACTTTAGATTATATTAAAATTGATCGTGGTTTTGTCAGCACCATCGGCATTAATACCGTAGCAGCACCGGTATTAGACGCAGTACTGATGCTGGCAAATAAACTCAATATTGAAACCGTCGCTGAAGGTGTTGAAACAGAGCAACAGCTCCAGTATTTGGCACATCATGGCGTAAACTACTTACAAGGTTACTTACTCAGCAAACCATTATCTGTTAAAGA
>NZ_JAZGQE010000118.1:0-15267 GCF_048593885.1 Yersinia sp. 1252 StPb PI
GGGTATTTTTTACCATCGTTACCATAAAAAGCATATGTGTTTTTATGAAATTTTCCATCTAACTTTTCAATAAAACTTTTAACGTCTCGTATGAGTAACTGAATGTAATTGCTCCAATCACTATCAGAGGGTTTTTTATTATTAGGATTTATTAATCGATCTTCACATAAAGCCCACCAAGGAGTTCTCTGGCTATATATATCTTTGAAAGGATCGCTTTTTGGTAGTCCACCAGACAGCCCTTCTATCTGCAACCATCCCATTCCATAACTTGTACTTGGCAAGAGCTGTAAAGGCCCAGGAGATTGTGCTAAAACGGCAGTCATTTCGGAACCTGAGCTACCAATAACAAGCCCTACAGTACCGGCTTCACCTGCTTTCATCCTTTTATAGGCCATGGGTGAACCGAGTGTAGGCATTACACCATGGACAATTCCTAAAATATTATCTTTTCCAGCTGCGTTTTCAGAGTAATGGCGGGCAACAAACCCCCCCATAGAGTGAGTAACAATAATAACTTTTTCGCACAACATATTCCTGCCGTTATACCAATTGATAATTGAATTTACCCGTTCTTTCAAGATTGTTGCTGAGTTTTCATTTGACTGTAACCAGTTATAACCCACTACATGCACGGGAAGTAAATATTTATAGCTAAGCTCGATATCATCCTTCGTAAGATTAGCCTCACCAATCTCAGCGTTTAAATTTTTGCTTTGTAACTGTTCACGTATAGTTAGACGACCATTATTATTATTTTTATTTTTTGCCATTAAATCATGATCATTTAACGCACCTTGGAGCCAATGTAAAAACTCACCGTAGCTCATATACCCTACTTCTCCCCACCCTCTATCCCTGCGAGTGCCAAATTGTTTAACTTCATTTTCGTACTCTGGATTGATTTTCCCTCCAGAGTCGACAAATGTTCTTTCTGGTGAAAGCAAATCCTTCCTTTTTTTTGCTCCTGCCGTTGCCCAATCCCAAGCAGTACCACCTGCGCTATCTAGTCGCCATATAGTTTTACCAGACTGGTCCATTAAATTACTTCCCATAACACCCGGCAAAAAAATCACTGGAATAACCCTGTCTGGTATTTTGTAAATGGTGACTTTTGCATCTTTTCCTTTAGCGTCAGTTATTACCGTGTGATTCTGTCGACCACTGTCGTTATAACTCTGTGCCGCAATATTATTTCCTGAGGCGTCATTCATCTCTTATTCCCCACTCTGTAAATAAGCTTTTAGCGAATCAATACTCACACCCAATTGCTTCGGTGCACTTCCGGAAGAGGCTGTGGTGAGTGTCTGTACAGTTCCATCTCCACTCACTAACTTGATAATTTCTCCGGCAACAGGAGAATCACTATACGGCCAGCGGACTTCAGGTGTGATCGCAAAATCGGCGCTTTCCCATTTTTGGGCCGCCTGGCTGATACTTTGTCCACCAAACTTCTGCCACACCGCGCCGCGCTCTATTATTTTATCCGGTGCTGCACACTCCACAGTTCCATCGGCTATGCGGATATAACCCCCACCGCTTGTCAGTATGATTTCCTTCTTCGCACTGATGATGATTTTCCCTTCGCTGCTACTAATCCGGATATCTTTCAGCGCGTCTAGTGTCATTTCATCACCCTGCGCCTGAATTTCCACTTTCCCTTTACTGGCAAACAGTTTTATACCCAACTTCTGGGCATACAGGCTTATCCGCTCTCCTGCTGCCACTGTCAGTTTTTTCATGATACTGAAATCTGTATTACCGCCACTCGTTGCCGTGATGTTTTCTCCGGCTGACAGTTGCAGTGTTTTCGGTGTTACCTGCGCTATCCCTTCAGGGGCAGACAGCAGTAAGACCGACTTTTTCAGTTCATTTAGCGCTTCGCTCAGTAAGGCTTTCTGCGTTTGCAGGTCAGCAAGCTCTGCCTTCGCGGTTTCTGCTGCACTGCTCAGAGATTCCGCCAGACTTTGCGCTTGTTGTAATTGACCCAATGCCGCAGACATATCCAGCATCATCCCGCTGGCTGATGACTGTGTATCCGCAGTAATAAACACACCAGCCCCACCACGTACCGCTACCCAATCATCGGTACGCAGCTCGGCACCTTCGCCCCGTAGATTGCGCTGAGCATCTACATTGTGCCCGAGGTTCAATTGGGTCTTGCCGCCGTACTCGGTGCTGAGCTTGATGTGCTCTTCGCCGCGTTTGTCTTCCATGCGTAGCTTGTTGAAAGCAGGGGTACGGATCACGTTGCGGGTGTTATTTTTTTCGGTCACATGGTCGGTATGACGAGAGTCATGCAGGGCATGGGCGATATACGGGCGGTCTGGGTCACCGTCGTGAAACGCGATGGCCACTTCGGTGCCCTGTATCAGCGGGAAGTGAATGCCATACACATCACCACCGTAAGGTTTGGCGAGTCGCACCGGCATACTCTCCTGACCTTGTGCTTTATCGTCCTGGTCTGCATCAAATTTCACCCGATACAAACCGGAGGTATCCTGCCAGGCATAGATATCGTTGGCCTTCGCGCTGGTCACCCGCGCCATCATGGTGCCGCTGACTTTTGGACGGGGCAGCAATGCCGGGCGCCAGCACAGAGTTTCACTGTAGGGTACCGCCATCCAGTTCACCACTAATGCATCCTTGCGGCTGGCACTAAAAAAGGTGCCGGTGATGACTACGCCGTTGTCCATAACGGTGGGAAGCGTCGGAACAATGACAGTTTCGGTTATCGTCAGTACCTGCCCTGGGCTGAGGGTAGCATCATTACCCAAGCCAACAATCGTTGTCTGTGCTGATAAAAAGCGCTCATGGTCGAGGCGTGCCAGGAAATTGGCGGTTTCAGCAGTGGGGTCGATTTTATCGCCGGTATCCAGATGGCGAGGTTTGTAGTGATACACGTCACCGTAGGTCACCCCTTCACTCTCGCCGCGTGTCATATCGGTTCTGCCAGACTGAAGTATTTTCTGTGCTTCACGGTGGTTATAATCTTTGGTGGTCACGTTAGCCTGCACCACATTGTGCTGCACACTCACGCCCCAAACCGACTCTGCACCACTGTCACTCATGCCTGACGGGCTGTTCAACGGCAGGTCTTTACCAAACTTATAGGCACTCTGCTTATCAGCGAAGTGCACCACTTCAGTCTGGGTGTCCGACTGCAAGCTGAAGAAGTAAAATATCCCCATCTCTGAGAGCAATCGTTCAATAAATTCCAGGTCGCTTTCCTGGTACTGGTTTATTTGTTCACGTTTCGGATAGGTCTGTTTCAGGACAAACTCATATTCCCAGTCCTTAAAGCCATGTTCCTGAAGTATCTGCTCCACCACTTCCGGTACCGATTTGTTGACAAAGAAACGGTGGGTGCGGAATTGATTACGCAGCAGTGCCAGAAATGGTGATAGCGTTATCTGGTACACGGCCTGGTCTTTTGAGCCACTGACCCGCTCAAAACTCGTCACTACCCCATGCACCACCTTTTGCTCCGAGAGGCTCTGCAACAAACCAGCCCCCATTGTCAAACTAGCTGGTTTACGCAGCAACTGACTGGCATCAATGTCTTTGTCAGTACTGGTGAAATGAACTGTGTAGCAATACAATTCACTCATCGCTTCCGTCCCCACAAAATCCTCCACATCCAGAGGAGAGGAGCAGGAAGGAATATCAAGGCGGTAACGATTCAGGGTGGTTTTGGTGATAGCTGACAGCGTATTTTGAAGCGTATCAATAATACTCATGGGTTTTACTCCGTGGTAACAACCTGTATTCCATGGGTTTGCACACCGCATAGCCAGTTAACAGCCGACAGGTTTATTTGAAGGGGGAGGTTATTTCCGGTTCAGTTATAGAGCCAATGTCCAGCTTTGGCTGATTCAATAAACATCCCAACCGTTAATGGTATTTTGTTTTGATTAAGGGCTTTTCGTGAAAATACGGATTTAACCTTCCAGGGGTAATAGTTACTGAGAGAAAATCCGGCGGGCTGAACATTAAAATGTGAGAAAAATTTTTCTGTCATCTCAGCGACATCATCTGCTTCATGCAGATTCTGTAAGGGGGTGTCATCGTCAATATCAATTTTTTTCATGAACAGGCTGGTCACCAGCGGTAGCTCGCTTTTGACAAATTTTCTGACGCTGTCTTCGATTGTCATGTTCACCAGATTTTATCCTCCGGTCGCGCGATGGTGTTATACCTGCTTACGGTTTTGAAACTGATCGTGGCCACATCAGTCGCCAGTATAATCCATCCTAAAACGGGAACTGCTCTTCCTGCAAATGCCCCCAGATTATTAACCCAAAACACCTTGACGCCGCTTAACGAAAAGGATTTTTTTGTCAATGTTGGTAAGACGCGTTTTTTGAATTTGTAGCTGAGATGCTTGCGGAAAAAAAGTGACGCATGCGACGTACCTTTCGTTGCTGTATTGGGTTTTCCAGGTACGTCGACACTATTATTACCGAGGATCACAAAAGCCACGCCAATGATATCTTTGATGCCCAGTTGATTTTCAGTTTCATCCACCAATATCCAAAACAGCAACTCATAAGCCGTCAGATTATTTAATCCATTAAAAAAATAAGTACCGTTAAGTTCTTCAACCGTATCCATAGGTATAATTCTCCTTGGCAATAAACGAGCAGCGCTGGCTACGTCCCCTATCTTTTAGGGGTTAATATTTTCTTGGTTAGACAACGTTGAACCCTTAGTCACCAAACCCCAAGGTGATCCCTTCGGCCTCATCCCAGCCCAAGGTCAGCGAGGTGGTGCGCTGTTGCTCGCTCATACGGCTCAGCAGTTGTTGGCTCAATACCGGTAAAATCTGCTGATTCAGCAGGCTGTCGATGTTGCGCGCACCGGTGTCCGGCAGCAGGCAGGCGGCGACCAGCTGGTCGTACAGGCTTTCCTCTATCGCGCAGTGCAGGCCGTAATGTTTGTTCAGCCGTTTAGCGACCTGTGCCAGTTTCATCTCGACGATGGTACGCAACGCGGCGGCGTCCAGTGGCCGGTAGATCAGGGTCTGGAAGCGGGCTAATAGCGCGGGCTGGAAATGGTCGCGCAGGATCGGGCGCAGCAGTTCGTGCAGATCGCTATGGGTCGCTTCCGGTTGTTCATCCAGTAACTGCATCAGATGATCACTGCCTAAATTGGCCGTCATTAGGATCACGGTGTTACGAAAATCAATTTCGCGCCCTTCGCCGTCGCGCATAAAGCCACGGTCAAATACCTGATAGAACAGGTTAATGACATCGGCGTGCGCTTTCTCAACTTCGTCAAGCAGCACCACGCTGTACGGGCGCTTGCGCACCGCCTCGGTCAGAATGCCACCCTGACCGTAACCGACATAACCCGGTGGCGAACCTTTCAACTGGGAAACGGTGTGCGCTTCCTGATATTCGGACATGTTGATGGTGATCAGCGATTTCTCGCCACCGAACAGTGTGTCGGCCAGTGCCAGCGCAGTTTCGGTTTTGCCCACCCCACTGGGGCCAACCAGCAGGAATACTCCCAGCGGGCCATTTTCGGACGTCAGGCCGGTTTTGGCGGCGCGCAGGCGTTGTGCCATCTCAACCAGCGCCGTATCCTGACCGACCACCCGGGTCGCGAGGTGGTTTTCCAATTGCAATAAATCGGTCTGCTCGTCTTTCAGCAGGCTGCTCAGCGGCACGCCGGTCCAGTCAGCGATAACCGTTGCCACCGTGCGCACATCAACATCCAGCGACAGCAGCGGCGCATTACCCTGAATCTGACTTAACTCTTCCTGCAACCTGGCCAGATGTGCCGCGTTGGCGATATCCTGACGCGCGTCGATAATCAGGGTGGTGAGACGTTGCTCTGCTGCATATTGCTGTTCAAGCGTTTGCTGCCCAACCACCAGTTCTGCGCGGCGTTGCTCTATCTCAGATAAGCGCGTTGAACCGATACTTGGCAGCAGGAGCAAGTCCTGTTCGATGGCCTGTTGCTCCATCGCCAGCGCGGCCAGTTCGGCGTTAATTTCCATCAGCGCGACCGGTAGCGTGTCGATGCTCATGCGCACGCGGGCACCGGCGGTATCGAGCAGATCCACCGCTTTGTCCGGCAGTTGGCGGCCGGTCAGGAAGCGCCGCGACAGAGTCACCGCCGCAGTGATAGCAGAATCCAGAATATGCACCCCGTGGTGCTGGGCGTAGCGGCCCTTTAAGCCGCGCAGCATCAGGCTGGCTTTGGCGTCGTCCGGCTCGTCAACTTTCACCATCTGGAAGCGGCGCTCCAGTGCGGCATCACGCTCAAAATACTGCTTGTACTCCGACCAGGTGGTGGCAGCGATGGTGCGCAACTCGCCACGCGCCAGTGCCGGTTTCAGCAGGTTGGCCGCATCTGCGCCACCGGCCTGATTACCGGCACCGATGATGGTATGGGCTTCGTCGATAAACAGCAGCACCGGCGTCGGTGATTGTTGTACCGCCTCGATAACATTTTTCAGCCGCTGTTCGAACTCACCTTTGACCCCAGCCCCGGCTTGCAACAGGCCCAAGTCCAGGGTGCGCAGGCTAACGGTTTTTAAGCTGTCCGGTACGTTGCCCTCGGCAATACGCAGTGCCAGCCCTTCAACCAAGGCGGTTTTACCCACACCCGGTTCACCGACCAGAATCGGGTTATTTTTACGGCGGCGCGACAGGATGTCGACCATCTGGCGGATCTCGCTGTCGCGACCAAAAATCGGGTCAATCTGCCCGGTTTTCGCTTTGGCGGTGACGTCCAACGTAAATTTATCCAGCGCCGCTTGCAGGGCGTCATTGAGTTGCGGCTGGCCGCTGGCAGAGGGGGTGGTCGGGGCCTCATCGGTCAGATTGACCGGGCTGTCTGCCAGCGCCGCCGCCTGCTGCACCTCAGGGCGTTCATCGGATTGGCTGTCCAGCAGCGGTAGCAGGCGGTGTAACTGGGTAGTGCTTAAGCTGAGCAACGGCCAGGCGGCATCGGCGGCCAGTAATGATGGCGAATTTATCAGAGCAGATAACAGATGAACCGAGCGCACCGCATCGGCATCTTCCTGTAGCGACGCATCCAGCCAGGCACTTTTGATCAGTTGCTGTAACGCGGCAGACAACTGGGGTTTGCCCTGCACCGTGCGCGGCAACGTATCCAGATGGGCCAGCAACCCCTGCCACAGGCTGTCCATGTCCCACTCATAACGCCGGGCAATCACCGTGATATCGCCTTCACCCTGTTCCAGCAGTTTCAACAACCAATGTTCAACGGTTATCTCGGCATGGGCACGGGTCTGGCACAGGGTTGCAGCGCCGGCCAGTGCCTGCGCGCAATAGGGATTTAACCGACGTAATAAGTGTGCTGAATGCGTTGTCATAAATTCTCTTCCTTGTATGCGAAACCTAATACGTTAGCCGGTTTCAACTGGCGTTATTGTCGCCGTCAATTTGCACACGGACAGCGCCGAGCACTGCCCAAGTGCAAAAATGGCAAGTAAAATAGCCAGATGAAGCTGGCGTCGGGCACGCTACCGCCCATAGCCGTCAACCAAGGCCCATAAGGTCATCTGATAAAATGTGTGTGCGTTTGGCTGAATACCGATGCCCCGATACTGAGCTAAAAACACAAAAAGCAGACGGCGAACCGCCTGCTGCTGCGGGTTACCCTAAATAATTCGTGTTGCAGGCAGGCGGCAAGTGAACGAATCCCTGGGAGCATAGATAACTATGTGACCAGGGTGAGCGAACGTAGCCAACGCACCTGCGACGCGAAGAATGACGGTAATTACGCGGTAGTACGTTCGTTCCAGGAATCGGAATGAATGATGTTGCCGTCTTTGTAAGTCCAGGTGATTTTTTCGTAACGCAGCTCAATGGCTTCGAGGTGATTGTGTTTCTCTTTGGCCGGATCCTTGATGTCGTGCATCTTCGGTGCCACTTTCACCAGTTTCACGTTCTCAAGCTTGGTATTGAAATACTCCACTTCCTGACCCGCATCGTTAATGCGATACCATTTGAACTCAGCGGATTTCAGGGTCTGGCCGGTGGTTACCGCTTTGTACAGGTACGGGCTGGAAGAATCGATTTCCTTGGTGAACAGGAACGGGGTATGGATACGGGTGCCGGTCAGCTTGCCCGTGTTGTTGTCTGTCGGGATATATAGGTTATGTTCCTGTGCCACGATCTCAATGCTGCCTTCGCGATCTTTAACATCTACGGAACCTTTAATGTCCGCACCGCCATCATCTTTCAGCCACAGATATACTGGAATTGCCATGGGTTACTTCTCCATTTCTTGGGTTGATACGTCACTTTCATCCTGTGACGCTGTTTTTACGCCTGGCAGGCGACAGGCATCGGCCTGCGGTACCAGACTGATTTCGACACGGCGGTTGAGCGCACGGCCCGCTTCCGTATCGTTAGATTTCAGAGGACGACTCTGGCCATAACCCTGTACGGCAAAGCAGCTTTCCGGAATATCCCCGGTATCGCGCATCCAGTTGCGTACCGATTCCGCCCGCTTAAGCGACAGAGTCTGGTTGGACTTATCATCACCCGTGATATCGGTGTGACCCGCCACCACGATCAGCCAACCCGGTTTGGCTTTAATCCCGACCAGCGCATTGATAAGCACTTTGGTGGAGCCAGACTTGAGCATTGATTGCCCCACGTCAAACAGTGACAGGCTATCCAGACGGAGGGTTTTGGGCCCCTGAATAATTTGATTAATCACCGGTGGTGGCGGTGGAGGAGACGCCCAGCTATTGATAGCAATGTAAAGCGGAGCCCGCAGTCGCAGCCCCTGATACAATCCCAGAGACAAACGCATGGGTGCACCGCGACGTAACCAGTCATCCAGCAGATGTGCATCCGCCCGTAGTTGCTGTTGGGCCAGAGTTTTAGGGGCTGGAGGCGTGCCAGTGAGCCGGTTATACTGCGACAGATGATCATCAACGCTCTGGACCAGGCGCTGGTTATTGATGAAAGAGGCCAGCAGGGCAAACAGTAAAAATACCCCGCACAGCACGCCAGCCATCTGCCAAACCTGCATCAGGCGGGAGACGCCGCGGCGGCGAGGCAGATAAGGTAGCAGCACTTCTGGCAACGGCAGGCACTCTTGCTCAGGGGTCGCCACCGGCATCAGCGTAGTGACTCCATTGATGTGTGTCTGCCACAAATTGTTCTGACGCCCCGCGACCGGTGTAAAGCAGCAGCCCCATGCGCACAGGGTAAGTGCAGGGACATCTCCTTGCCGCTGTGTCAGGATGCTCAGGACATGTTCATCAAGCCAGGACAGAAGGCTTTCCATCCAGAATACAGCGCTCAACCTTCCCTCACCGTTGCAGGACTCTTGAGGCTGGCTCCATTCAACCAGCGGTATGACGCCTGCCCCCACCTCCTGAACCTGAATGCCTTTTAGCCCCGGCGTGACCGTGTACCAGCGTTCTGCCTGCGCTGATGAGGATACCGGCGGTGAAAGCCAGGTACTCAGCCAGACCGGCGGGATCCCCGCAAGCCATCCTTTGCACTGCACGATGGCCCGTTGCCAGGCACGCAGGGATTGTGAAAAATCATCCCGGCTCTGATGTTGCTCCGGCACGATGGCCAGTAACACCGAGATCTGGGCAATCAGCGCCGGACGTTCCGCCGCCAGATGTTGCGCGAGTATCGGCAGTTGTTCTGGCAGTTGCACGGCCAGATACCAACCTTGACGCGTTTCACAAAAAGATGCCGAGGGGGAAAACAGGGCATCGCTGTCACCACAAACCAGTACCACCGCACCCTGAAAATCTTCAGGCGGCAGCGTTGAATCGGCAATGGATTGGTGAGCCACTTTATTGCGGTTGTGTTTGCGCCACTGAAAATAGCCTACTGCACCACAGAGGATGACAACCAACATGCTCAGTACCACACGGCTGCCTGTGCCCAGCAGCCAGAAACCCAGGATAAGCCACAGTGCCAGGCAGGCCCCCAGCAGCAGCAGGAGTAACTGTGTTAATCCGCGCATCCGCTAGTGCATCCCTGTCAATTGAGACACCATGTGCGTCAGTCGGGTGGACAATGTGAACCACAGAGCAACCAGTATGACGACCCCCGCTCCCCAGGAGAACCAGTAGGTTTTGCGTCCAGAGCGCAGACGCAATGAGCGCGAGACCACCGGTGTTTCCTGTGAAGAGGCAAACGGTGGCACCAGCAAACTCAGCTTACGCACCACATCTTCTCTGCGCTCGTCACCCTGTTCGCGGTAACGACCGGCAAATCCCAAGGTTAGCGCACGGTAAAAACAGGTCAGCACCGCCGTATCCGGTGCCGGCTCCTGCAACACCGCGCGGATCCGCTCCCACAATTCTTCACCCGCATTCAAAGTATTAAAGTAGCGGGCCTGCAGCGGATCTTTCAGCCATTTGGTATAACCACTGTCCTGTTTCTGACGGTTCAGGACGCTTTCATCCAGTAACGCACACTGGGTGTACAGCATATGGTCGCAGCTGATTTCGCTGAAACCGGCACGCGACAATGTCGCGCGCGCGTTGTCAATCCACTCACAGGCACGGCGATACAAAGCTTCTCCGTCCTCAACTTCCTGACCGTTACGCAACTGACTGACCATCAGCCAGCAGGGATAAAAGACCGCATCAACCACCGACGTATTTATTTTGCTCATGAGCGTAGCACCGCAAACAGTTCGAGTTTGACATCACCCAGCGAACCCGGGGTGTAGAAAGCACAGTTCCCCGCATCCAGCATGGCCTGCGCGGCTGCCCCCTTGAGGTCAAGGGCAAAGTACTGATTTTCCAGACGCAGCGGGATAGCAGCTGGAACATGAGACAGCGGTTTCATCGCCACACCGTTCAGCGCCACGTTGACCACATCTGACACATCCTCAACACTGCCAGCCTTACACAACAGCGGGAACTGGGTTTGCAACAGATGGTTGGGGATCGAAGAACGAACAGAGAGATAGAAATCAGCCCCTTCGCGCAGGCGGGCATCATGCAATGAACCGGTCCAGAATTGGCCCTCGTGAGCCAGTTCAATCGCCACCATACGGGACGGCAGGCTGGCTTCGAGCAGGGCATCAAGCAAGGTGAACAGCGGCGGGAAAACCTGCTCTGGCGCGTCATGCTGATACAGCGGAATGTCTTCGGCTTTATGCTCAAGGGAAAATGTCAGCAGGCTACCGGCGAGGCGGACCAGTTCGCGATAGAACAGTTCGGGATGGCGGGAAGGCGTCTGATACAACTCCATCAGTACCGGCTCGGCACTGTTTAACGCATTCAGCAACCAGAACAACGACACATCGGCCACCGCAAAATCGGCCATCCGTTCGTTACTTTCACGGCGCATGGCCATCAGGCGACGCCGACGCGCCTGTAGACGGTGGACTAAATCCCCCAGTTCAGTCAGCACCACCTGACTGGCCGCCAGCGACAACATCGGGGGGATAAAACTCTCATCCTGCATCCACTGCCCCTGGGCATTGCGCATCAAACGCACCACCGGACAGGTCAGATAAGCACTGTTTTCCTGATGAGCAAAACGCAGCGTGACCCCGTGGCGCATTATCGCCAGTTCAGTGCGCTCATGACCGGCAAGCTCCTGTACCGTGACCCATTCCTGCTGCCAGCGGCGAGGGCGCGCGCTGTCCTGACCATCATCCAGATTGCCACCATTGGCCGACAGCAACGGTAATGCCAGTACCACATCGACCACATCACGGTCTGATACCGCAGACAAATCACAGGCGGGAGGCAGGTTATCCGCCCGTTCAGAATCAATCAGCGTGCCATCAGGGAAGCGAACCACCAGTCGCAGCGCATTCAGGCGGGAAAGCGCCAACGACCCACGGTCAAATGCCGCATCAATGACCCCCCATGGGGATGCCAATGTCATATGTGCCACGCTGTCTGCTACATAGGCGTCCCAGCGGGCCTGTTGCTGGAATTGTTGTGGGGCCAAAAAGGCCCCGTCGTTCCATAACGGACGATAAATCTTCATGGGTACTTCCTTGCGTACAATCATGCCCAAAGTCATTGGTGTTGCAGCTAGACGGCAACTGAACCAATCCCCCAGGCGTTGGCTAACGTCAATGACTGGGGGAGAGAAAGCAGCCAACACGCTGCAACTTCAAGGACAAAGGACAATCAGGCTTTCGCCTTCGGCATCTGGGAAACCAATGACAGATTCACGTCCATACCTTCAACCTGGAAGTGCGGCACCGCATACAGCTTCACGCGGAAGAAACCGGGGTTGTCTTCGATATCTTCCACCGTAACTTTGGCATCACGCAGCGGATGGGAAGCCTGCAAGTCATCACCCGGATCAGTCATTTCCGTCACCAACCCACGGATCCAGTTATTCAGCTCCAGCTCCAACAGACGGCGGTCTTTGGTGGTGCCGATGTTCTCGCGCTGAATAAGCTTCAGGTAATGGGCAATGCGTGACAGCAAGAAGATGTATGGCAAGCGCGCATTAATACGGCTGTTGGCAGTGGCATCAGCGGTGTCATACAGCGCAGGCTTCTGGGCAGAGTTGGCCGAGAAGAAGCACGAGTAATCACGGTTTTTGTAGTACGACAGCGGAATAAAGCCCAGATTGGCAAACTCAAATTCGCGCGTTTCCGGGATCATCACTTCTGACGGGATTTTGACCTGATTACCGGTACCCAAATCGTACAGGTGAATAGGCAGGTTGGTCACCGCGCCACCGGCCTGCGGGCCACGGATCTGCACACACCAACCGTTTTTGATGAAGCTTTTCACCATATTGGCGGCAAAGGCAAACGAGGCGTTGGTCCACAGATAACGGTCATGGTCCGGCCCTTTCACCTGCTCTACGTAGTTAAAGCTGCGTACCGGCACCGTGTCCGGGCCGTAAGGCAAGCGCCCCAGCACCCGCGGCATGGTCAGGCCGATATAGCGGGAATCATCTGAGTCGCGGAAGGCTTTCCACTTGATGTATTCGGCACGGTCAAAGTAGTTACCGATATCTTTGATAGCTGCCACTTCTTCCATGTTCTCTTTACCAAAGAACTCTGGACCCACTGAGCCAATAAACGGCATATGGGCTGCCGCGGCGACCTTGGAGATATTGCGCAATAACGCGATATCTTGCGGGCTACGGTCAAACTCGTAGTTGGAGATAGCAGCGGCAATCGGCTCGCCACCGGGAGTGTCGTATTCCTGAATGTAAGTCTGGGTGTAGAGGCCGCTTTGCACGATTTCAGGGGCGTCTTCAAAATCCTGCACCAGATGATCTTTACTGATATCCAGCAGTTCGATACGCACGTTTTGACGGAAATCGGTTTGATCGATAAGGGATTTCACGCCACGCCAGGTCGACTCCACCCGTTGGAAATCAGGGTGATGCATCACCGCATCCAACTGGCGACTGATTTGATCATCCAGCGCCGCAATGTGGCCATCCAGCAGGGTTTTATCCAGCTTTTCCACTTTTTTCGACGACTGCTTCAGCAGGTCCAAAAAGACACTGACGGCGGCAGTGACACGCTCATCAGTGGTGGCATCTGCCATGGTATCGTTGTTCTGGAAAGCATCCAGACCGGTCAATGAGGAGACCGGGCTCAGGTTGATTTTTTCAAATAAAGAGGCATAAACCCCCTGGGCTACGGGACGGTTTTTCTCTAATACGGTCGTCGCAGTACCCTGCGCACTGTTTTCCTGTACAGACATCAGCATGTTCCTTTTCTTCTTTCTACAAGCAGCCAATCCGGCGATTAACAGTCTTTGGGGGCCAATGCCGCCAGTTCAGCACGCAGCTCATCGCTCAATGCTTCGTCTTTGAGGATGTTTTCCAGCTCACGGCGGAAGGTGGCGTTGTCCAGCAAATTGGACTTGAGATCACGCAGCAGATTGCGCATTGCCAGCAAGGCACGCAGTTGTGGGATTTGACGGGCGACACTTTCCGGCTCGAAATCCTTCATGTCATTGAAGGTCAGGGATACGGCGGTATCGGTATTATCCCCTGCCAAAGTATCAGGCACCGTTAATTTCAGGCTCGGTTGGAACTCGGCCAACACGCTGTTGAAATTATTTTTGTTGATATTGAGTTTTTCACGTTCGGACAGCGGACGCTGTTCCTGACCGTTGCTGTAATCGCCCATCACCAGAAGTTTTAAAGGTAGTTCGACTTTCTTCTGGGCACCGCCGGTGTGGAGGTCTAATTTAATATTAATACGCGCTTTGGGTATCTCATTTTGGAAGCTTGACGAGGCCATTGACTTTCCTTGTTAGAGGACGGGAATTTAGGAAATCCACCCCTGAAAAGATGCGTAAAAATAATCGGCATCACCTGGAACAATAGCCATCGCTCACCAATAAACCGTGGCAATGAAATTAAGGAAAATAATTGTTCGTAGATAACCTTCGCATTCGCAGGATGGCATAACACAGTATCTGACAGGTATTTTTCACACACATAAGTATATCGATTAAATACCCAGTGGCGGCAGTGTAAAAACATTAGCCAGGTAACACCAATGGGTTAAATGTTACAAAATGTAACTATTTGCATTTCAGAAAAAATGCAACATCACATTGAAGAATAAGAAGTTTCTTGTTAGGAGAGAAAAAATCCTTGTGCCTTAGCACGTTAAAAATCATCATGAAATTTAAACTAAGAGTGCACGAAATGTATTGTAGGAATGGTCCTACAATTTATTTTTTTAAGAATGTGATCTGGCGCCAGAGTATTTCACAACAAAGAGGGATAGAGAGGAACCTAACGGTTATCACAATGAATCAGTTAACTGTTAATAACGTAAAAATGACTTATCGATATAAAATTTCATTGAATGATACATGCAGTACCAGAAAATAGAGGTATGTGGCAGATTTATACTGATGAGAAACTGCTGTACAGCGAAAAATACGATTATCAACGCGGTTGGTAATACAAGTAAAAAATGATATCCGAGAACAGCCTGGTCTCGGTTGTACGGAGTTGACGCTCTCCAGCGTCAGCTACGTTAAGTGTATAGTTAGGTGATAAATTTATAAAATCAATTACATAGGTCAATAAATTGATATTGATCACTTAATCAGCTCGCCTCAGCAAGACTAATCCTATGAAAATCATCATTGGGCGATCATTTTTAATACCGCCAAACCTGGCATTTGCCAAAAAAATCCGCCCCTCCCTACTCCGATACCCATCAATTTATCTCGTCAGCATAATGCTGTACGGTCCGGGTGGATTCATGATCTTCACCCTGAAAACAGTGCCAGCCTAAACTGAAGTATCCGGTCTTTCTTTCATCTCACTGAGAGGCATATCA
>NZ_JAZGQE010000119.1:0-15196 GCF_048593885.1 Yersinia sp. 1252 StPb PI
AAAAATTTTAAATCTTAATTCAAGTTAAATACAAACTGTATTTCAAACAACAGATAGTAGAAGGAACTACCTCCTCAGTAGTTCTGAATGTAACAGTTGGCATTGACAGGAATAATGTTGTCGTCAGCACCTAAAGCCGCTCAGGGACGTTCCAGGTAATTTGAATCCAACTGCCGTAAACACGGTGTGGTTAATGCTGTTGGCCTGGATCTTAACTGTTTTAAGAGCCCGAACGGAATGCGTCATAAACGTCTGGCTTCGCAGGCGCATCTTCATGATGAGGATGCGACTGCGAATGCCTTTAGGGAACACGATCAAAGGCCCCATCTGAGCCCAAATGTATGACTCCCTTCTTACACTGTTAGCATTGTTTTTGGCTGGGTGGTTTGATTTGTGGTGGATCCAATGATACCTAATCACCCTGCGCTAAATTAATAATCTCAAAAGATCAACAGGACCGAGTTCTAACTCAATGATGCTATTATCGCGCCAGGATTGCCGCAGTGGCGACGATTATGATTGTGTTTTCAGTTTTGATACTTCTCACTCTAGAGTTCTTACGGCGGAGTAATGATCGCTTGAAGCTTGTAACTGATACCAGACGATGATCCTGTTAATCCACATATAAACCTAAAGACAAAATGTAGGTTTCATATTGTACTTTGCATAATTGATTAAACATAAGTATTGATGAGTTCCAACTGCTCAGAGATGTCTCACCCTGGAGTTTCAGTCACCCCTACAGTCCGAGCAGATGATCACTTTTGGTTAGAGAGTATGAACGAAGGGCCGTAAGAGCACACTGCAATCCACTGTGGGTCATATTACTGACGACCCGCCACCGGTATCTGGCACCGTGTTACGGTCTGAATTGAAGTGGTATTCTCCGATTTCACAAAAACTAAAAGTTGTATCTATAATAGCCCCTGTGATGCCAAACAACGCGGATAACGAAGCTTGGCAGGAGCTATTCTATCAGAGATAGACCCCACTTCACTTTACGCCTCACTCAATTTATAGGGCACACCACTGGTGTGGTTCCAGCCATTTCTTTTTGCCTGATACAATTACAGGTCAGCTTGAAACAGACCCCAAGGCTAACGCTGACAAAGGGATAAACAGAAAAGCCGGTATGAGGAATTTTCTGCTCAAGAAGTTGCAACCTGATAGTTTCAGCAACCTCCATAGCCCCGACTAACTCGGTGTTGGGGAGTAGGCAGACAAACTCCTCACCACCATGCCTACACGATTAACGTATTCGGCAACCCCGATGAGATACGCGATTCTTTGCAAGGAGTCTGCTATCTGTTCTGTATGGCCCAACTATTCTCTGTCAGGTAATTTTTACATAGCCCGAAGCCCTGCCCCCCACTGCTTGCCAGTTTTTGGCGTGCATTTTAGTCAATTGTACATTTGTATAAACCACAGTTTGTGCAATGTTACTCAGGAGTAGATATGGGGGGAAACAGGATAAAAACACCTAAAGGTGACACGTTGAGCGCACATGTATGTATAGAATTATTTGACGAGGCACCGACGGCGTTCGTACATGCACATAGTGTGTTTTCCGGCACGTATGTGCCCAGCAGGCAGCCTCCTTTTGTCATGAGGTAATAAACTAAAGACCGAATAAAAAAGCCATTCACAGTGATGAGCTACACCGGAATGGCTTTTTTGTATTGTCTTAATCAAACAGTAATCAAATATTACAATCCGGCCTTTCTCCGCAATCCTTCAGCATCTGCCGTACGTAACGCCGCCAGCAGGTTTAGCGGATTGATATCATGGGGTTCGTTATGCATGGTCTCTCCAGGCTGACAACTGGCTTCGGCAACTTTCAGTAACTCATCATCTGTCACATTCCCCAGTCCGATGTCAGCCAGAGTAGTCGGTAAACCAATTGATTCGCAGAAACTATAAACAGTATCAATAGCTTCGGGTTCACGGTCTGTCAGCATCAACATCACGAGTGTACCAAATGCCACTTTCTCACCATGCCAGTAACAGTGAGTTTGCGGTAATACGGTAAGCCCATTATGAATAGCATGAGCGGCTGCCAGACCACCACTTTCAAAACCTAAACCAGAAAGCAATGTATTCGCCTCAATCACATGATCCAGCGCGGGTGTTACCTGATGATGTTCGCAGGCACTTTTCGCCAGCACGCCGTATTTCAATAATGTGTCATAGCATAAACGCGCTAATCCAAATGCTGACATCGGCCCGGGGCGGGTTGTCATGTTACCGGCACCTTTAATACGGCAATCCTCCGCTTCAAACCAGGTAGCAAGAGCATCTCCCATGCCGGATACCAGGAAACGGACCGGTGCATCAGCAATTACCTGCGAATCCACTAATACCACGTCAGGGTTACGTGGTATCATCAAATAGCGTTTAAACCTGCCTTCCGGGGTGTAAATCACCACTAGCGAGCTGCAAGGTGCATCGGTAGATGCCAGTGTCGGTACAATAGCAATCGGCTTTTTTAACATCGCGCCGGTAGCTTTAGCAGTATCGAGCGTCTTTCCACCGCCGATACCAACAATAACATCCGCCTGATAAGATTCAGCCAATACTGAAATACGACTTATCTCTTCATCAGAACATTCACTATTAAATACTTCAACCAAATACTCAACTTTCCCGCTCAGAGCCTGATTTATCTTATCACCCAATTTTTGGTGAACGACAGGGTCCTGCAATACTAATGCCCTCTGTCCTAATCGGGATAACTCATCACCCAGATAAATACTTATTGATTCAGCACCCTGTACATAACGCGCAGGGAATATAGCTGTAGTGATCATTGTATGTCCTTACAGTAAGTTGGAAAAAATTAAATAGCATGATGTGATTAATGAACAGACTCGTTGTTGATTTCCATTTTATTATCGAAATTAATCATCAATGAGCAAATCAGATAACCCACGGCTGCCGCAGCGAAAAACATCATGGCAATGTAATAATTACCCGTAATCTGAACAACAAAACCAATTAAGATAGGAATAATTGCAGCGAATAAGTTACTACTGAAATTCATTGTTCCACAGAGAGTACCAGCAACTTTTTGTGCACCTAATAATGAAGGAATAGACCAGTAGACACTCGCCCAGCGTAATGGGAACATCGCTACCCCCAGCAAGATAACCGCCGAAATGGGATTATTAATATTAGCGCATATAAATATCCCGACGCCAGCCGTCACCGCCGAGATACCCAGCATGGTATGCATGACTTTGTTGGTATCGGCACCGGAATTCCTCCAGCGGTCCATGATATATCCACCAGTTAATTGGCCGATAAAACACAACAGAAAAATAAAGGCCATTGCGCCACCCATTGATTTAATATCAAAACCATAGGTTTTCTGAAAATACAATGGCAACCAAGTCATTAATCCGTAAAATACCGTACTATAACAAACCCAACCACCGATTAATGCCTGGACATTCCGTTGTTTCAGGTAGGGTAGTACATCTTTTATTTTATATTTTTCTGGTTTTTTGGTAGAGAGTTCATTATTTTTATTAATATGCTCTAATTCAGCCTTGTTAATTCTAGGGTGTTCGTGAGGATAGGTCCTGATATACCACCATGCCAGCATCCCCGCCAACATCGTTCCCAACCCCGCAATAATAAAGGCCATGCGCCATGAACCAAAGAATGCAATCAGCCAGGTCAGGATCACCGCACCCATGGCTGTCCCCAGAGCCGCACCACCGTCTAACAACATTGACCCACGTCCACGTTCCGTTGGTGTCAGCCATGTCCCCATCAGCTTGGCACCTGCTGGCATAATTGGTGCTTCTGATACGCCCAGTCCAACACGGGATAATGCCAGGAAGGTCGTTGAGTGGCACAGTGCTGCAATGGCCTGGAATGCCCCCCAGGTAATTGTCGCACAGGCAATAATTGTCCGTGTTTTAAATCTATCGGCTAATACGCCGCTAGGAACCTGCATTAAGGCATAGGCCCAAAAAAAGGCACTGTGCAACAGCCCCACAACAATAGTATCTTTAATATTAAATTCTTCGACAATATACGGCATGGCGATCGCCAGCGAGGTTCTGTCGATATAATTGATAGCCCCCAGAAGCAGTAATATTAAGAATATATTCCATCTAACCTTAGTCGGTGAGGTATTATGGTAAGCCTCATTCCTTATTATAGACATGACACTCTCCTGACCATATTTATGCATATGGTTTTTATCAAGAATTGTTTAACTAAAATAAATTATATTACATGATTGAGCCGATATTCCATGGCACAAACTCCAGGCTGCCATATCCAAACTGTTCACTTTTAGTTTTTTTCCCTGATGCCATTTCAAGTATCATGGCATACAATCTTTCACCTGCTTCAGCGATAGTTTCCTTGCCTTCAACCACATCCCCGCAATTAATATCCATATCTTCCTGCTGGCGAACCCACAACGTATTGTTGGTCGCTAATTTAAGGCATGGAGTGGGCTTACTGCCAAATGCAGAACCGCGACCCGTGGTGAAACACAATAAATTTGCGCCCCCGGCAATTTGCCCGGTAACAGCAATAGGGTCATACCCGGGGGTATCCATAAATACCAGTCCTTTGGCCGTAACAGGCTCTGCATACTCATAGACTTCAACTAAATTGGACGTGCCGCCTTTAGCAATTCCCCCAAGTGATTTTTCCAGTACCGTGGTTAACCCCCCCACTTTATTGCCCGCCGATGGGTTATTATTCATTTCACTTTTGGTTCGCTGACAATAATCTTCCCACCACTCAATGCGGGCGATCAATTTTTTACCTACGGCTTCTGAAACAGCACGACGTGTTAATAAATGTTCTGCACCATAGATTTCTGAGGTTTCAGACAGGATTGCTGTTCCCCCCTGCTGGACAATTTTGTCTGCCGCATACCCCAAGACGGGATTAGCAGAAATACCGGAATAACTGTCCGAGCCACCGCATTCAAGTGCCAAAATAATTTCCGATACCGGTACTGGTTCACGCTTAACCTGATTTGCATCATTCAGCATGCTATCAATAACGGTAATACCTTGAGTGATAGTTTTCTGGGTTCCACCAGTCTCCTGTATTGTCATGGTATGCAGTTTCGCACTCTCTTTCAGCCCTTCAGTGTTAATCAAATCCTTTATTTGGTTAGATTCACAACCTAAGCCAATAATTAATACGCCAGCAAAATTCACATGCCTCGCATATCCACTCAACGTCCGGCGCATAACAATCATTGCTTCGCTGTCAGTGCCAATAGCGCAACCAAAACTCTGTGGCAGAGCAACAATCCCATCCACATTCGGATACTCATCCAGTCCGATTTTCTTATAGTGATCTTCGATAGCTCTGGCCACTGTAGCACTGCAGTTAACGGTGGTTAAAATACCGATAAAATTGCGGGTCGCAACACGGCCATCCACACGTTTGATCCCCATAAACGTATCGGTCTTTTCTGCTTTAGGCAGTGTCAGGGTATCTTCGCCAAACGCATAGTCACGGGTAAACTCACCCATACCCAAATTGTGCATGTGAATATGCTCACCTGCATTTATAGGTTGTGACGCAAAACCAATAATTTGTCCATAACGCTTAACGGGGGCATTTTTCTCGATATTGCGTATAGCAATCTTATGCCCTTCCGGTACCGGGTTGAGAACGGTGATCTCCTCTTCAGGAAGCGGTGTACCCGCACTGATATTGATGCGGGCAATAACAACATCATCGTTAGGATTGATTTTTATTGCAGGATAGACATTACTCATCATTATTATCCTCTTATTGATCTACCTGATGCTATTTAGGATTTCTTTTACTTGATTGATTTTTTCTGCCGATAATTTTCGGGTCGGTGCAATGACCTCCGTTGAAATACTCACGCCACTGGCATTGATGGCTTCCTTTACTACACCAAAGAACGGTGTTTCTAATGCATACAGTGACGAGAGTTTGGCAAGACGGCGTTGCAACACAAAGGCCTGCTCATACTCTTTATTGATGAACGCATCATAGATCCCACCGGTCACCTCCGGCGCAAAATTGAAGGTAGCCGGGATCCCCCCGTGCCCGCCCAAAATTAGCGTATCAAGCATATATTCATCATAACCCGAGAAAATGATAAAGCCGGGCCGGACAGCATGAACGCGATTAATCACTTCACGCGTATGACTGATATTATCAATAGTATCTTTGATACCAACGATATTCGGAACCTCTCTGGCCAGTTGGGTAATAACATCCAGACCGATATCTTGTCCGGTTAATGCCGGGAAGTTGTACAAAAATACCGGCAGCGTGAGCGCTTCAGCGATGGTTCGGTAATGATGATAAAGATAATCGCTATTGAGCTGAGCATAATAAGGATTCACCGCCAGAACGGCATCAACACCAATCGACGCCGCATGTTGGCCATAGGCAATAGTTTCAGCCGTTCCCGGCGCGGCAATCCCCAACAATACCGGCACTCGCCCATCGATATGCTGGACGCAGAACTCGGCGACCTCAAGACGCATTTCATGTGACATATGACAGAACTCGCCGCCACTGCCCAAGATAAGTACCCCGTGAGCTCCCTGCGCAATCACATGGTCCAACAGTTTTGCCATGCCGGTTTTATCAAGCTGACCTTTTGCATCAACCACGGTAGGGACGGGAGGAAAAACACCTTTAAATCTGTTCACATTCACCACCATCAAGTTCTGCATATGGAACTTATGTTCCTTGTATGGAAAATGATGCGAGAAAATTGAACCTGAGTCAACTGGCTCAAATAGTGAACTGTGATCGAACGCTTATTTTAGTTACTTAACGTGGGATAATGGTGTGATGACCTGATGACCCCGTCATCAGGCTTTGAGTAACGAACTTAATACAGAGCAGGTATGTTGGACACGACGGGCAATATCTTCCCACTCGTCATTCGGCAGTTGGAAAAGTACTCCGGACACACTGATTGCAGCAATGACCTTACCCTGAGCATCATGCACAGGTGCTGAAATACAACGTACGCCGAGACTGTCCTCTTCATCATCGCATGCCCAACCGCGCTGACGGATTTCAGCCAATTGCATTTTGTAGGTGGTACGGTGGGTAATCGTTTTTTCGGTAAAAGCCGGAAAATGCTCTCCTTCAGGCAACAGATCATCAATCTCTTCATCAGATAGCCAGGCCAGCAATACTTTACCTAAACCCGAGCTGTATAAAGAAAGACGTTTCCCTTCCCAACTACGAACCACAATAGCCTGAGGACTTTCCATTTTTAACAAATAAATCGCCGCCCGGCCTTCCAATACACCAAGATGGCAAGTCAGGTTAGTACTGTCGCGCAATTCTGCTAATAATGGCAATGCGATGGTTTTAATATCAAACTGTTGAATTGCTTTATTGCCCAATTCATATAACAGCAGGCCGAGTGAATACTTATCTTTTTCCTGACGGAGCAGTCCCTGCACCACCATGGCATTAAGTAAAGTGGACGTGCTGCTCTTGGGTAAATCAACACCGCTGTAAATTTGACTAAAAGTAGCACTGCCGTGTTCTGCCAGGTAATGACAGACACGAATAGCTTTATCAAGAGCCGGGACCGGAGTGGTAGGTGTCTTCATCATCGTGTCAGTTGGATAAGATTATTAATGGATAACGAATGAGAATTGTAACGTTTTTATGAGGCTATGTACCAATTAAATGAGTCACCTGCATTAGGGGAAACCGTGGCCCAGTATTCTTTAAGATAACGTGATAACTCTCACTATTTCTATCCGTGGGCGTACGTGCTGTCTTTGCCTAATCTGCTGGCAGGCTTCACTCTATTTAGTCCATGTCACGACCTCTTGCTTATCATAATGGGATGACCCGAAAGATATTTCCGAGCTATTGGTCTTCATTAAATTCTGTTCAACATTATCTAAACCAGACACTGGAAAAATCTGCTGCAGACGTAACCGACGCTGATATCGAGCAGTTTTGTCGCGGGTTCAGTACGGCCATCGAGCTGCAAAAGAGTAAAGCTGCGAATGCCCGATAAAAACGCTAGAATCAGTCATCTCCGCCCGGTGAAAGCAGAATAAATGACCGACACTCCACTTCCTCAAACATCAGGCTCCACAATAGCAACAGACTCTCCTTCATCTCAAGTGGTCACCCAAAATTTGGGGCATCTCGCTTTCTGTGCGCTGACAGCCCTGCATCTGGCTCGTCAGGAGGGGGCCATCAACTCCCCGTATGCCGAAAATATGTTTCTGATTCGCTGGTTATCCCTGGCCCAAAAACAGAAGCGATTTCCTAAAACGGTCGCTCAGGACATTGTCTGGTTGCAGGAGAAAGGGCGGCTCAAGGGAACAACCGCCAATTTGAAAAAGCATGTTGAGTATCTGTACCGCTCGTGTCCAAGGGTGATTGAAGATCAAACGGATTTGTTCAGATTAACCTATTCCATTGAAACGCTGAAAGAGCGTGGCTGGCGAAATATCTTGCTGACGCCGTGTGAATTACAACGCGGAGAAGACATCAATTTGTTAACCGACGGTTCAGCCCTCTATACCGAAAAGTCAGCGCTGAGTCATAGCTTTAACAGTGAAGGAACGCCGACGCGCTGGTCTCATGCGCGTTACTCATCCCGTCACTCCGTTAATTTATCGACAATAATTTCCAACTAAAATCTAATCAATTTACCGCTATCAATAATCATGATTCTGAAAAAATTATTTTGTAATAGGCACCACAACGCAGCTAGTCCAAGAAAACATCCGCACCTTCCTTTGGTCATAATTCCCTTAAGATAGGCTCTTCTATGCTCGCTTTAGCTACGCTTCCCTTGCTGGGAACACCATAGTAACGATCACCACATGCCGAGGAACGCTCAAACCATCTTTATATAACCCACAACTATTGGTGGTCATTCTGGTGGTCTTGACAGGAGGGTAATTCAGATTTAGCTTACTTATTAGCCAGTTACTGGCAAAGGCGATCCCAGTCAGAGGAGCCAAATTAGAAAAGCTCGCTTAGGCAACTAAGCGGACTTTTTGCTTTTGTTTTTTGATCGTTTTTGTGTGTTACTGGCCGAAGCCTCTTTTCTAAGCTGCCTGTACGGCAGTGAACCAAACAATGCAGCCTTTGCTGGTATTTGGATTTTTCTAAGCTGCCTGTACGGCAGTGAACCTTGTTACCAATCATCGAGCAGGAGGCATGATTTTCTAAGCTGCCTGTACGGCAGTGAACCCTCTGAGTATTAATCTCGGCGCGCTTGGAATTTTCTAAGCTGCCTGTACGGCAGTGAACAATTATAAAATACACATAACTTGCTGATGGTAAAAGAACAATAGACTGCGAGGGTAAAAAAGACTTTTTTAATACTCTCGGCCAACCCTGTATAAAATCAATACGTTAGTATTGGCCGAAAAAAAGGGTTAAAAATAGAGAATGGTGGCGATGATGCTGCAACCATAAACGCTAAACCTTCCTGTAATCAGAATTTTCTGCAACTCACCTTGCTCAACAAATAACAAGAAGTGTAGTGTACTAAACTGGCTTTTTAGTCGTAAAAAAAGCAGATTACACCACTGCTAATGGCGGTTTGGAATACGTTATTTTGCTTCGTTTTCCGTTATCCACCGGCCTATATTTGGATTGATCCTGTGCGGCTATTATCGTACCAGGCCGACATTTTGATATGTTAATTGTTAGATATCCTGGAAATTACAACGTTGTGTGCAACGGAGACATCCGTACAAAAGTGCGAGATGGGTATTAGTCGACGCGAAGGAATATGAATATGGCTGAGTTTCAGAATCCGTTTTTCACCAGCACGTCAGAAGACGTGGAAGCCGAATACGTTTGTGGTGTTGAAGCCTTACGGGCAGGCGATTGTAACGCTGCAAGCAGACACTTAGGCAATGCTGCTCGGGGAGGTCACGTTTCGGCATTATTCAATCTTTCTCTTCTTTGGGGGTCAGGCAGTGTGACGCCCTATGATTTCGATCTGGCGGCAGACTGTTGGTATAAAGCAGCGGAAGCCGGTCATCCTCGAGCCAAAGCTATTCTCTGGCAGTTGGAGGCAGCGGATCGAGGTGGATTTGGGGCAAATAATCTCGCTAAATTTGCCAAAGACGCGAATTCTGGGGATAGCCTGATATATTCGATAATGGTTTGTGCCGCCCGCTTTTATGATGTGATTTGCCGAAAATACGGCGCTACGGTGGACGTTATCGCTTATGAATTGGATGCAGCCACAATGAGCAATTTTGATTTCGTTCATTCATTCGTCAAGCGAACTGGCATAAACAAGGACTTCTACGAAGGGGGTTTGAACCGGTTAAAACCCGATTCAGCCGCGGATCAAATCGTTGATGGCCTAAATCAGTTACATGCTGCGATGAGATCGTCAGGTGTAAGCGAAAAGCTCGCTGCCATGGCCCGTTGCTCTATCGTGGGACATATCATTGCAAAATCACCCTACGGAGAGCATTCTCAGCCGCTTCGCGGTATAGATACGTTCTTTATTGAGGATGCCGGATTATTAGCTGAATCGGACGAGAGTCATGCCAACGAAATGGACTTATCTACCAGAAAGCGGGAGTCTCAGGTCGAGCAAGCTCAGAGACAAATCGCAGTTAATCTTGAGCAGATGGGGGCATCGGTCCTCCTCATAACGCAATCAGGGAAAGTCGTTATGGCGGCAGACAGCTTGCAAGACCGACCACGCAATTGGTTTGGTGGGAAGGTCATGGAGGTCATGATAAGCCGCCCAGGCTTAGCCCCGTATTTCATCTATTATGAGAACGACGAGTACTACTACAACATGTCTGGGCCTGCTCAGCAGTCCTTTTCCAACGCTCAAGGCTACAACAACTATCGCAGTAACGTATCGCAAGCCCTATGCATGTATTTGGTGGTACACCTGATAGCAACACAGGGTAACGATATAAGTCATCCTGAGATGTCATTCAGTCACAACAGAATACACACTAATGTCATCGCCTACGTTGATAGGCTGAATAACTGGTACCCCATTCAACACAACTCGGCAGAATCAGACTCAGCGACAGAACGCAAGGTCGCACTGGTTAATAGGGGCGAGATCGACATTACTGATGTTATTGCCGTTCATCATACATCTCCCTCATAGATTAACCGCGGTTGCGGGGAGTAGCCTTTATCGGCAATTCCCCGAACTGATCCAGACGTGCGCGGCTATCTTCCAGGATTACTGTCCGATGGGTTGATACCCTGCCACTCCGGTTTATTCGGCATGTCCGCGTCGTCTAACACTCTATAAAATGAACTTCATAAAACTATACATAAAAGGCTGATTATTATAATGAAGCCACTTTAGGCATTGGTTTTGCGTTCAAATACCTAAGACCATCCTGCGTCACTGTTATAAATTGCACTCTTTGTGTCGTGGTTTACGCAGATTGAAGTGACTATCCTTGGTGGGCAACTGGCAATTAATACACGCAGCAGCACAATGTCGCCGCGTATCGATTAATGTCGAATGGCTATTCGGTTATCCCCTTTTTTGCAGATGATTCAGGCTGCCATACAACGCCAGCAAATGTGCGTATTCAGTCGTATCATAAAAATTACAGGTACCTCGTCCATATTCTTTGGCCACTTCAACGGCGAATTTTACCACCAATGCAATATCCACTTCGTGGCTGGCCCCGGTACCACATCCCGGTACAACCGACTCGGTGCAGATTGCGACGCCGACCACCGGCGCAGTTGTGGCGGTAGAGGGCTGGAGAATACTGTTGATATGATGCACACCATTACCATACGGTGTGATGTCTTGCGTCGTGATAGGGAATGTTACTGCCGGGCGACCACTGGTCATCTCCATGATGCGTAAAAGATCTTCCGCCACCCGCAAAATATAGCCTTCCTTCACCGTCGGTGAAAGTGCGTAGCCTTTGTGATTGAGTATACGGTTGCCTTTGGTCGTGTCGATCGACAAAATGGCATCGGCTTGCGTGATCATCTCATTATTATTCATCGTCACGTCATCAATCGGCGAATCCATAAAATCAACGGGATCGTGCGAGCGAGTTGGTGCATTTGGACAAATGTGGGTGGTGACTATCACATCTCCCGGTAATACATCTCCGTTATGTTGCATCTGTGCCAGTTTCAGCGCGCTGGCAATTACCGCAATGGCACCATCACCGTCGGAAACCAGCCCGATACGTGTTGGCCGCGCACCAACCCCACCGAGGCGGCCAATAATACCCAATGTAGGTGCCTTGCCGCCCAGGGTCTTGCCTTCACTGCCCACAATTTCAATGCGCACAAAATCAGTTGCCCCTTTCTCGCCATCGACGCGATGGGTCGTGGCTTTTACCGCCGGGTATTGGGCAAACAACGCGACAATCTCTTGTCCGTTAACATATGCACTATCAATTAATTCATAGGCTTGTATTGTTTGTTTCAAACTCATTTTTATACCTCAATCATGTTGCCGGGTGAATCAATGCATCCTGCATCAGCCGCTACTGGTTATTTCCCTTTACTGGAAAAAATGGAGTTAAAGAAGTTATACAGTGCATCGCCGGCAATAAAGCCTGCCGCCATAATTTCCATCGGCGTGCGGCCTTTATCACCCCAGCGTTTAATAATTAGGATACGCAGTGCGATACCCACCACTACCGCCCACCCTGCCATCGCGTTGTTAATTAGCAATCCAGTGGCCAGCAGCACCCCAAGCTGGCGCTTCGGCCCACCAATGAATTGCACGATAGCGCCGGGAATAGCCCAGATAAGCAGATTCAATGCAATGCCCGGCTGTGCACCGGCCTCGATAGTCTTGGCATATACCCGCGCCACTGGTGGAACCAAGCCCTGTAGGAAATAACTGGTGTAAGAGAAATAAACTACCGGAATGGCAATCACAAAAGCGATAAGTGCAGCGATCAGTTGAATGCGGCGCCCCCACAACTCTTGCTGCAAGTCTTTACCATAACCTCGCAGGATAAAACCGGCTTTCAGATCAAATCCCATATCGGCAAATGCCGGCCCGGTTGCCGCAGTGAAGCCTGTCAGAATGCATAATGCTAGCGGGGGGAAACCAATTAAAATACCTATAATCAAGGTAATCAGCGCGACGGCAAAGGCAGGGAACCAACCAGAGTGCATCGCTGCGATACCCACGATCAATTCATGTACAAAGGCAGCAAAAGCTGCATAAATCACAAACAGTAACAGCATGACCAATGACATTTCACTGTATAGACCACCGGCCAAAGCCAGCAGTGCAGCAATAATGATATACCCAACCGCGCCCAGTCCCAGTGCCTTACGCACCTCGCTGTCAGGTTGCGCATGAGTGGATTTGCTCTCGCCATTCTTATTGCGAATCACCTGTACAACTTGAATCAAGGCCACCAAACCGGCCCCAACCATCACCCCGTGTGGAATAAAATGTGCATTGATATCGACTCCGGTCATTGGCTGGCCGTAAGCTCTCAGCAACAAACCGACTCCAAACATGCTCAGAGCCCAAATATTGCCAATAAAAGCGGTACCAAAGGCTGCCATCGGAACTTTTAGCATTGAACCGGCGATACCCACCAGAACACCCACCACGAGCAGCCATGCTTGCTTACCACCTCGGTCACCGGCTTTGATTGCTTCCGCAGCAGCCACACCGGGAGGCCAGGCATTAGCGGCCGGAAAGACTTTGGTATCAAATAATCGATACAATAGATAAGCATCCAGCAACATCGCTGCCGCAACACCACATAGCATCGGTAGGATCAATTGCGGTTGGCCCATGACATAGGGCACAGCAATCGGCATCAACAAACTATTAGCAGCACCGAAGGTGGCTGAAGAAATAACGGTTTGCGCCAGATTCTGGGTATGTATCGAACGATAGCGCTGAAACATCTGTAATGGAATGCGCGCAAGCAGCATGGCAATAAGCGCACCGATAATCGAGGTATTAGGCGTCACGCCCAAGGTTGTTATCAGTTGTACGCCGATAATTGCCCCCATAACGGATAACAGCACCATAACCAGCAGCGTGCTGATATCTTTCAACGGATTTATCGCTTTTTCTGGTTTCATAAGCCCCTGTCTATCTTTGGTATTTGGCAAAAATAATATTTCAGGCATAGGATGCCGTCGCAGTTCCAATATTTGGAACCAACAATGAAATTTATTATTTATAGCCTGACTTAGCTTATTTAATTGCACCGTGCTTATTCACAGTGCAATTAAATAATCGGTAAGATGCCCTGGTGTTGGCATACTGATTTATTAATCAAAAACAAAACTCTATTCGCGGTGAGTTATTTGATCTGTTGCCAATATTCATCACCGAGTTTTTTCGCTAATTGCCGGGAAACCGTTATCAATGCCGCCAAAACCTGAGGTGGATAAGGCTGATCATCGGACTGAGAGGGGAAAGATAAGCATAACCCCACCGTTTCACTACGGTGTTTATTGGTTACCGCCGTCGCGAGTGAGCTGATCCCAGGCAGGGTTTCGTTACGCGCCAAAGACCACCCTTGCCCCCTGATTTGCGCCAGTTTTGGCAGCAATGTATCGAGTATTTGTCCAGAATCCGGCAGGGCACCTTGATAGCCAGCGATAAAGCGTTGCCGAACATCATCATCACTTTCTCGTGCCAATATGGCCCGGCCTACCGAGGTTTCCGCAGCGGGTGAACATCCGCCAACCGGCGTGACCACATGTAAGAAATGACGGCCAGGGAAGGTTCGCATAACCCTGATATCTCGCCCCTCCAGTACCGATATATAACCGGTACAAAAAGTCAGTTGGCCTAAATGCGCCATAGCGACTGCCGCATTGTCCACCAATGGCGTTGATAAATAGTGGCTAGCAACGGAAAGCAGTAAATGACCAATTTTATACAAGCGAGTCTGAGGATCTCGCTCCAGCAACCCTTGGTTTTCCATCGTTTGTAATAGGCGCGAAACTGTGCTTTTCGGTAAACTCAGTTGTTCAACCACATCGCTGAATGAAATACCCGGCTGACCGTGCGTTATGCATCGATGAGAAAATAACTTCAATACCGCAGTGGCATTTTCTAATGTCGTCATCTCATACCTGTTCCATTATATGGAACCAAGTTCTTAAATGGTATTTCGAAATTAGAACCCGTCAAACTTATTGTCAATAAGTTTATTTTTTTATGTGAAGTGAAATTGAAAATAATGATAATGTTATAAAAACACCCCAG
>NZ_JAZGQE010000011.1:0-52637 GCF_048593885.1 Yersinia sp. 1252 StPb PI
CTCATTATTTAGTGGTAATTAAATTGGAGAGAAATAAGATGACTGAATTAATTCATGAAAAAAGTAAGTTTTTTCTGCATGGAGTTAATGACAAGGTATTGATTAATATCTTGTTAATATATGGACTGATAGTGACAGGCTTTGGTGTGTTACTCATTCTCGATGTATTAACTTTTTCTCTGACGACGCACATTGATACTGTTCAACCAGTAACCCGTAATATAATAGATTATCACCCAGTTGAAGTTAAAATGCCTACACTTCCTATGGGGCCAAGTTGGAATGGTAGTAGTGGTGGTGATATTCCACAGAATGTGGAAATATCAGAATTGCTTTATACCGTTAATCGGCATTAAATTAATTAAGCGCATTAAACCTCTGGGCTTTAATTTATAACCACCTCCAGTGTTTTGGCGGTGGTTATAGTATCTATAGATATTAAAGTTTGGCAAAACACCGGCGGGCAGCATCGACGGTTCTCTGGATATCGTCTTTGCTATGTGCGACGGACATAAAACCGGCTTCAAACGCAGAAGGGGCCAGATAGACGCCTTCTGCCAGCATCAAATGGAAGAAACGTTTAAAGCGTTCGACATCACAATTCATGACATCCTGATAGCAGGTGACAGTTGGTGAATTGCTAAAGAAGATACCAAACATGCCACCCACGTGGTTAACCACCAGCGGGATGTTCTCTGCTTGTGCCGCATTGAGCAGGCCAGTTGCCAGTAAATCGGTTAACTCGGTCAGGGTTTCATGAATACCTACCTGTGCCACTTCAGTCAAACAGGCATAACCCGCCGCCATAGCGATAGGGTTCCCGGAGAGAGTACCCGCCTGATAAACTGGTCCAGTCGGTGCCAGTGCCTCCATGACATCACGGCGACCACCGAAAGCACCCACCGGCATACCACCACCGATAATTTTCCCCAGACAGGTTAAGTCAGGAATGACATGGTAGTAATCCTGCGCCCCGGCTAATGCCACCCGGAAACCCGTCATGACCTCATCAATAATCAGCAATGCACCAAATTCATCACATAGATCACGCAGCCCCGGCAGGAATTCTGGCTGCGGTAATATGCAGTTCATATTGCCAGCGACAGGCTCAACAATGATACAGGCGATTTCTTGTGGGTATTGCTCAAAGGCTTCGCGTACAGAGGCTAGATCGTTATAAATACAGGTCAGCGTGTGCTTAGCGAAGTCAGCCGGTACCCCCGGAGAGTTTGGCTGACCGAGGGTCAATGCGCCAGAGCCCGCTTTTACTAATAGGCAGTCGGCGTGGCCGTGATAGCAGCCTTCAAACTTGATGATTTTATCGCGCGCAGTGAAACCTCGGGCTAGACGAATGGCGCTCATGGTGGCTTCGGTACCGGAGTTAACCATCCGTACCATATCCATGGTTGGCACTAATTCTGTCACCAACTCAGCCATTTTGACTTCCATCGCTGTCGGTGCGCCAAAGCTTAGGCCGCGCTCGACAGCTTCAATTACGGCCTGACGAATAGCGGGATGATTGTGACCAAGCACCATCGGACCCCAGGAGCCGACATAATCGATGTAGGCTTTACCATCGACATCAAATAGATAAGCGCCGTCAGCACGTTCGATAAACAATGGAACGCCACCGACACCGGTGAATGCACGCACCGGAGAGTTAACCCCGCCTGGGATCACCTGCTGTGCCTGGGCATACAGACTTTCGGACTTACTCATAAACTGGCTCCTGAATTGGGCTTGGTGACATTGGCTGAGATGATATTATATTAAATAACAGTGAGTTATATAACATCAATATTGTTAACATCAGCTATAACAATAGACAATGGTGCCTATTCTAAAGAACTGGCCGCGGTTATCAAATGATTGGGCATAATTAACTGCTAGCTTGCGCGACGTGCCGCATATTCGAAACTTTCATCGCTAAACTTACGTTCTAAGCCAGAGCGTTTCATCGACGTTTAAGCAGGCACATCATGATGATGTAGTCTAAACTCAGACTACTGTTCATTTGTATTACTTATTACTCAATTGATAAATAGACTAATCATGACTGATTCAACGCAACCAATGCCTGCTGAAGGCGTTACTGAACTCAAACGGGGTCGTTTTATTCGAGCATTGGTTAATCGTGATAAAACGCCGTTGGTTATTCTTATCATGGCTGGTGTGGTCGGGGTTGTTACCGGTTTGCTGGCTGTGGCTTTTGATCGCGGCGTCGATTGGATCCAACAACAAAGGTTGGCAACGCTGGCCAAAGTCGCGGATTACGCAATTTTGGTATGGCCGTTGGCTTTCGTTATGTCGGCGCTGCTGGCGATGGTAGGTTATTTTTTGGTGCGTCGTTTTGCTCCTGAGGCTGGTGGTTCAGGTATTCCTGAAATCGAAGGGGCAATGGAGGAGATGCGGCCAGTGCGCTGGTGGCGGGTTATTCCGGTTAAATTTATTGGCGGCCTTGGAACATTAGGGGCGGGCATGGTGTTAGGCCGGGAAGGGCCGATGGTACAGATGGGGGGTAATAGCGGGCGGATGATTGTCGATATCTTTCGTCTGCACAGCCCTGAAGCACGTCATTCATTGCTGGCAACCGGTGCAGCTGCCGGGTTGTCTGCGGCCTTCAATGCCCCGCTGGCGGGGATTTTGTTCGTTATTGAAGAGATGCGCTCTCAGTTCCGCTACAGTCTGGTATCAATCAAAGCCGTATTTGTCGGGGTGATAACATCTACTATCGTCTACCGCTATTTTAACGGTGAACATGCGGTTATTAATGTCGGTAAAATGAGCGAAGTGCCACTGGACACATTATGGCTTTACCTTGTGCTAGGGATTATTTTCGGTGCCATCGGTGTAATGTTCAATGCGTTAATATTCCGCACGCAGGATATGTTCATGCGTTTCCATGGTGGTGATTGGCGCAAGTTAGTTTTGCTTGGCGGCCTGCTGGGAGGAATGTGTGGTTTATTGGCATTGTTTCATGGCGAGGCTGTGGGGGGCGGTTTTGCATTAATTCCTATTGCGGTAGCCGGTAACTTCAGTATCGGCATGTTGCTATTCATTTTTATTGCTCGAGTTATTACGACACTATTGTGCTTTGGTTCTGGTGCACCTGGCGGGATATTTGCCCCAATGTTGGCTTTAGGAACTATTTTGGGCACCGCTTTCGGCTTGTCCTGTGCGTATTTTTTCCCCGAATACGGCATTGAGGCCGGGACTTTTGCTATTGCCGGGATGGGGGCGCTGTTTGCTGCATCGGTACGTGCACCACTGACTGGGATAGTTTTGGTGTTGGAGATGACCGATAATTATCAGCTTATTTTACCGATGATAGTGACCTGCTTGGGCGCCACATTAATAGCACAATTTATGGGGGGTAAGCCCTTGTATTCAGCTATTTTAGCCCGCACATTACAAAGACAAGAGCAGGCTGCATCTGCGAGTGAACAACAACAACCGGTGGTTGAAAATGATACTCAAACAGGTAGATAATATATAACATTAGCCAGCAATACTTGAATGAATTACTCAGGTATTAGATAATTGATGATTAGATCAGGCTGCCATTGTAGTAACCTGCAACTCGAACACCGGTTGGGAGTGATGAGTATGAGCGATGAAACAGTACTGCCCCTACAGTTTACTGAGGCAGCAGCTAAGAAAGTTAAACTGCTGATTTCTGATGAGGAAAATCCGAATCTGAAGCTGCGGGTCTATATTACCGGTGGCGGATGCAGCGGGTTCCAGTATGGTTTTACTTTCGATGATCAAATCAACGATGGGGATATGACCATCGAAAAGCAAGGCGTGGAATTGGTTGTTGATCCGATGAGCCTGCAATATCTGGTCGGCGGTGCGGTGGATTATACCGAAGGGTTGGAAGGTTCACGCTTTATTGTGACGAACCCGAATGCGAAAAGTACTTGTGGTTGCGGTTCTTCTTTCAGCATTTAATTTATCCTGTGTCCTTGATGCTACAGCGACGTTAGCTGTATTCACTTACCCGAACCACTGAATTGGGCCAGCTCATCGGGATTAGTGAGCCTCATTTTGAAGGTACACTCTACGGGCTAGCATCAATGCTGTTCAAATCGCTTCTGACTGATTTGTCGTTCGTTTGCTGCCCTGCTGTAACACCAATGACTTTGGCTATAATTAGTCCACTAAATTTCCGATAAAAAACCGCAACTTTAACAGTTGCGGTTTTTTTCATCTGAATATTACCATTCTACAGTGATCAACTGTGTCATCTGGCTGTTACTGGTTTGGCTGAGTAATGAGCCATCTGTCGCAATAAAAGAATGGCTGATTTTAGGTTCGCTAACCAAGCCACCTCCTCGTTGGCAGTGTATTTGTGGATAATTTACTTTTGCATCATTCGCTATGTGTTCATTTTGATTCGGTGATTGCACCTGACAAGATGGCACGATAGTTAAGCTTAATTCTATTGTGCCGCTTAGCCCCTGAGCCAGCGACGGACTGGCAATAAATGCCAGCCAAAACGTAAACAAAAAATATTTCATGATTTATGACTGCATTTTTATCTGTCGGTGTCCCATTCAGCCAGCTAAATGGGGATATCCTGCTTATTGACGCCGCAGCGTTGTTAGCTATCAGGGCCAATTATTTTGGATAGATATATCGGCTAATTATTTAAAAACTTGAAGATTTAGATCATACAAATTAGACCAATCACTCTATTAGTGCTCTATTTCAAATGTGGGTAGTTTTAAACGCCAGCGGATAGCTGCAAGCCGGATACCGAGCGTAATCACCATGCCCAGCATCATTGCTTGTTGTAAGGGCATACCAAAAGTATAGAACGCGGTAGCATGAACGATACCACCAATAATGCAGGCGGTAGCATAAATTTCAGTGCGCAGGATCATTGGGATCTCGCGGGCTAATACATCGCGGATAATCCCACCGCCGACTCCGGTTATAACACCCATACAGATAGCCACTAGCGGGCTGGCACCAGCAGCAAAGGCTTTATTGACGCCGATACCGACGAACACTGCCAGACCAATAGCATCAAGCACCGGCAGGATCCATTTCGGTGTTCGACGAGGTTGACGCACCAACAAAATGGTTGCCAGACAGGTCACCATTGCAACCACCAAGTCAGTAGGATCTTTCACCCAAAAAACCGGGCCATTGGCCAAGGCCATATCGCGGATTGTTCCGCCACCGACAGCCGTCACCACCCCTAAAACCAGCACACCAAACGGGTCCATACGCAACTTCCCCGCTAGCAATACACCAGAGATAGCAAATACCGCAGTACCTAAAATATCCAGCCAATAAACCAGCATTAATGTGACTCCGCCACGGGGGATTGAACGCTGGCCATTTGTTGGCACAACTGTTCAGCGGCCAGCAGGATACGCGGACCCGAACGATTAAACCAGTCCTCATTCAGCGTTATAACAGGAATTGCAAGCTGAGGTTGCCAGAAGTCTCTGACATTATCAGCCTGTGGCTGGTCACCGCTGACTACGATCACCTGTGGTTGGCGTGTCATGACTTGTTCCCGACTGACTTGAGGCCAAGGAACACGACTGCCAGCAAAAATATTTTCTCCACCACACAGGGAAATAACCTCACTTTGTAACGTATGCCCAGAGCTGGTAAACAGCGGCTGAGTACCAAACTGTAAAAAGGTACGCAAGGGCGTGTTACGGGCATTGTGGCGACGTAATTCAGTAACCTTCTGACGGAGTTGAGCTGCGGCTTGGTGGGCCTGTTCAGGATGCTGGCTGTATTGCGCCAATTTATCCAGATCACCAGCAATTTGATCAATATTTACCGGATCAGAATAGAAAATTGGAATACCAAAGGCGGCGAGTTGATCAAGCGGGCGTTGTGGATTACCGCCACGCCACGCGAGGATCAAGTCTGGCTTTAATGCCAAAATACGTTCGACATTCACGCCTTGCCAGGATGCAACTTGCTCAAGCTTTTTAGCCGCTTCCGGGTAATCAGAGTAAGCACTTACTGCAACCAGTTTATCGCCTAATCCCGCGGCATAAGCCAGTTCGGTGGTGCTGGGGGATAAGCTGATAATCCGCTCTACTGCCACTGCGTATGGTGCAAACAGGGCAAACGAAAACAGGCCGAGCAACAACGTTATTGCTGCTCGTGATAGGGAGAAAATACGGGAACGGACCATTAATTGCGATTAGCCAGTGTGGTTAACATGGCTTCGATCATAAGCGTCGACTGCTGAGCGGCGACCACTAAGAACTCTTCAAAGCTCAGGTGAGACTCCTGATCAGCCACATCAGAAATCGCACGAACCACAACGAAAGGTGTCTTGAACAGATGGCAAACATGGCCGATAGCGGCGGCTTCCATCTCGACTGCTGCCACCGACGGGAAGGCCGCGCGGATACGGGCCAGGGGGGCTGAACCATTAATAAAGGCATCGCCGCTGCAAATCAGGCCGCGTACTGCATGTAAGTTCAATTGATTAATGCAGCTTTCTGCCAGTGCAATCAACTCAGCATCAGCAATGAAAGCGGGAGGGCAACCGGCCATTTGGCCTGCTTCATAGCCGAATGCGGTCACATCAGCATCGTGATAGCGAACTTCGTTAGAAACAACGATATCACCCACTTTCAAACTGGAGGCTAAGCCACCCGCAGAGCCGGTATTGATTACCACGTCTGGCTGGCAATGCTCTAACAGCAATGTTGTTCCCATGGCCGCAGAGACTTTACCAATGCCGGATTTTAGTAATGCGACATCAACGCCATTGAGTTTACCAGTGTAAATTTCGCAACCTGCTCGCGCCAAGGTTTGGCGATTTTCAATTTTATCACGCAGCAACGTAACTTCTTGCTCCATTGCACCAATAATGCCTACTTTCATATGGATACCCGCTGATTTTAAAGAGTGGATTAAGTTGTAATTATCAACGCACAGTTTATCAGTTAAGTGAGATATCCGGGTAGCTCAGCAAAGATAATGCGTAATGTGCCGCAGTTCATGCGTAATCAATTGCATCTGTTGGCGGGAGTCGGTATCACTGTTTATATTAAATGATCAGGGGGATAACATGTCCGGGATCGACTTTAAGCAGAAAATCAGTTTTCAGCGGCCGTTTGGTAAATCCAGTTCGGCGGAAGATGAATATGAGATTACCCGAGTATTTGAAAGTGATCGGGGTCGGATTGTGAATTCTGCGGCCATTCGGCGTTTGCAGCAAAAAACGCAGGTCTTCCCACTGGAACGTAATGCCGCTGTTCGTAGCCGTTTAACCCATTCGTTGGAAGTGCAACAAGTGGGGCGTTACATTGCCAAAGAGATCCTTAATCGGTTTAAGCAGGATAAAAAAATCACAGCTTATGGGCTGGATAAGCTGCTTGATCCCTTTGAAAGCATAGTGGAAATGGCTTGCCTGATGCATGACATCGGTAATCCTCCCTTTGGTCATTTTGGTGAATCAGCTATCAATAACTGGTTTACAAAACAGATGGACCCTAACGGCGGTGGTGCGGAACCTCGTGGTAAGGATCATTGCCAGGTTAATGCATTAAGGCTGCGGGAAGGGGAAACAGAACTTAATATCCTACGCAGTAAAATCCGCCATGACCTAAGCCAGTTTGAAGGTAACGCACAAGCCATTCGGTTGGTTTACAGTTTATTAAAACTGAATCTGACTTATGCTCAGGTGGGATGCATTCTTAAATATACCAAACCGGCGTATTGGTCAGGCGATATTCCTGCTTCTCATCACTATTTGATGAAGAAACCAGGGTTTTATCTGGCTGAAGAAGACTATGTTAAAGATTTACGTCGTGAACTCAATATGGGAGAGTTCAATCGTTTCCCTCTGACATATATTATGGAAGCTGCTGATGATATTTCTTATTGTATTGCTGACTTAGAAGATGCAGTAGAAAAAAGTATTTTCAGTGTCGAGCAACTTTACGATCATATGATGCAAGAGTGGGGCGAAGTTACCCATGGTGACTTGTTTGATAAAGTTGTTGGTGGCGCATTTCGGCAATTAGGTCGCGGGCAAGGCCGGCGCAGTTCGGAAGATCAATTCTTTATGTATTTACGGGTAAATACTGTCGGGAAGTTAGTTCCCCATGCAGCACAACGGTTTATTGAAAATTTACCCACGGTATTTTCTGGCTCGTTTAATCAGGCATTATTAGAAGACTCCAGCCCCGCGTGTAAATTACTGCAAATTTTTAAAAAGGTGGCAGTAAAACATGTGTTTAATCATCCTGAAGTAGAACAGCTTGAATTACAAGGATATAGAGTTATTAGTGGGCTACTTGATATTTATAGCCCACTATTATCTATGCCGCAAACGGCCTTTACACAGTTAGTGGCAGAAGACAGCCACCGCCAGTATCCTATTGAGACGCGGTTATTCCATAAATTGTCTACTAAGCATCGCTTGGCTTATGCAGAATCGACAGAGCGGTTACGTAATTTATCGTCAGAACAACATGAGATCTATGAATATTATTATCGTGCTCGCTTAATTCAGGATTATATCAGTGGGATGACGGATCTTTATGCTTATGATGAATATCGGCGATTGATGGCTGCGGAATAGTATCCAAGCAAAGTAAGTTGTCCGTTTAATTAACTGTAGTTTTGTAAAGACGGACAATATTTTTTACTATTCCGATTATTGGTTCTATGAACTTCATCCCCCATATTTAATCTTACTATGCAAGACGGCTATATCCTTCTCTTGGCGTTGCCGCGTAGTGAGTGGCTTTCGTTACTCGACCCATCCCTACCGTTGAGCTTTAGTTCGCTCATTAGGATTCGCGCGATTGCTCACTGACTGCTACGTCAATTATTTTGGATATAAGTCAGTTATACCCTTTGTCTCTGAAGCTGCCAGGTTGTTAGCTGCAACTTCAATTTCTTTGGGTATATATACCATTTATTGACCCCTTATTAATTGTACAGCGAGAACCAGAATACATGAAAAAAACAACTTTAGTGTTAAGTGCATTGGCATTGAGCATCGGTTTAGCCATGGGGCCGGTTTCTTCTGCTATTTCGGCAGAGACGGCCTCTTCTAGCAGCCAGCAGCTCCCTAGCCTGGCGCCAATGCTAGAGAAAGTGATGCCTTCTGTTGTGAGCATCAACGTGGAGGGTAGCACCCAGGTTAGCAACTCCGGTGCTGGTGGTGTGCCACCACAGTTCCAGCAGTTCTTTGGTGATGACTCGCCGTTCTGTCAAGACGGTTCACCGTTCCAAGGCTCCCCGATGTGTCAGGGCGGGCAGGGTGGCAAAGGGGGATCACCTAGCAAGCAGGATTTCCGGGCGCTCGGTTCAGGTGTCATTATTGACGCTGCCAAAGGTTATGTCGTTACCAATAACCACGTGGTAGATAATGCGACTAAAATCAGCGTTAAACTGAGCGATGGCCGTAGCTATGAAGCAAAAGTGATCGGTAAAGATCCGCGAACTGATATCGCGTTATTGCAGTTAAAAGATTTTAAAAATCTGACTGCAATTAAAATCGCAGATTCTGATCAATTGCGTGTGGGTGATTATACCGTTGCTATCGGTAACCCATATGGTCTGGGTGAAACCGTAACATCCGGTATCGTGTCTGCTTTGGGGCGCAGTGGTCTGAACGTGGAAAACTACGAAAACTTTATCCAGACTGATGCCGCGATTAACCGTGGTAACTCCGGTGGCGCATTGATCAACCTGAACGGTGAGCTGATTGGTATCAACACTGCGATCCTGGCACCAGATGGCGGTAACATCGGTATTGGTTTCGCTATCCCAAGTAACATGGTGAAAAACCTGACATCTCAAATGGTTGAATTTGGTCAGGTGAAACGTGGTGAATTGGGCATTATGGGCACCGAGCTGAACTCTGAGCTGGCCAAAGCCATGAATGTCGATGCACAGAAAGGTGCCTTTATCAGTCAGGTCTTGCCAAAATCTGCGGCGGCCAAAGCCGGGATCAAAGCTGGTGACGTGATTGTCAGCATGAATGGTAAAGCAATCAATAGCTTCGCAGGTTTCCGTGCTGAGATTGGTACTCTGCCAGTGGGCAGTAAAATGACCTTAGGTCTGCTACGTGACGGTAAACCTGTCAATGTGGAAGTGACCTTAGAGCAGAGCAGCCAAACTCAGGTTGATTCCGGTAATCTCTATACTGGAATTGAAGGTGCGGAGCTGAGCAACTCTGATGTTAATGGTAAAAAAGGTGTGAAAGTTGATAGCGTGAAAGCCGGCACTGCCGCTGCACGTATTGGCCTGAAAAAAGGCGATATCATCATGGGGATTAACCAGCAGTCAGTTCAAAATCTGGGTGAGCTGCGGAAGATTCTCGATACCAAACCATCAGTGCTGGCGCTGAATATTCAGCGTGGTGACACTTCACTCTATTTATTAATGCAGTAATCGGCATTAATAACGCCAAAAGGGCGCAGTTCATTATGACTGTGCCCTTTTTTTATGCTGAAGCGGAGGTGTGCTAAGCAGTACCTAAATAGCTTTTGGCAGCATAGCGAACATTCTCTATCTCATCTAATAATTCAAGCCATTCAGGTTGCAAGTCTTGTAAATCTGTTTGCTGGCGCAATTGCTGCTCAATTGTCATGCACAATTGCTTCAGTCGCGGCACACCGCTACATGCACAACTGCCATGGAACTTATGAATTAGGTTCAGAATATCGTTGTCATGACTGCCTGCCAATATAGCCTGCACGCGACCTATCACTTGCGGCATAAATTCTAATAACATAGTTAACAGGTCTCTGGCGAGAGCCTCTTTATTGGCTGCTTGCCTGACTGCCAGTGGCCAATCTATCGCCCCATCACATTCAGATTGCAGTACCGGCAGGTGAGTAGCCTGCGCCAGAAGGGGGGCTGAACTATCATGCTGAAAGCGGGAAAGTGCCTGAATTAATCGAGCTTCATCAATCGGTTTTGCCAGATAGTCAGCCATCCCCAGTTTTAACAACTGTTCTTGCTGGCCTCTTACGGCGTGGGCGGTGACTGCAATAATGGGTGTATCCAGATGATGGGACATCTGATGAATGACTTCGCTGGCACGGATACCATCAATTTCAGGCATTTGAATATCCATTAAGATGATATCCAGCGTGTTTTCTCGGGCATAGGCAATGGCTTTCGCGCCACTGTCACACAACACGGTCTCTTCGACCTGTTCTTCAAGCAGGGTGCCAATGAGTTTTAGGTTAGCTGGATTGTCGTCAACTGCCATTACCTTAAACGGTAATTTAGCCAGCTTGTCCGCTTGCTCCACTACGGGTAATTCACTGTGAGGTTCTTCAGATAACAGTAATGGAATCAATCTATTCGATGACAAAGGTTTGACCAGACATGCTTTGGCACCGAGCTGTTTAAGTTGCTCTGCCTCCACCTGTGACTGGCTTGGTAGGGCCAGAATTACGCGCTCGGAAATTTTCAGCGCCGCTACCAGTTTATCTTGATGAACCGCCATATTATTACGGAACGGAATGGGTACCCCAACCAGCAGGAAATCATAATGTTGGCGCGGTAATTGCGCTAACGACGGACTATGAGTGACCTGCAAGGGCGTGACACTCAGAATATCTAGCGCGGCCCTTGCTGCACAAGTATTGCGCTCAACATAGGCGAGTGTTTTCCCCTCTAAGTACGACATATCAGGATGGCGATAAGAGAGGGTTTCGTTAAGATCCAGTGTGAGATGGAACCTAAAGGTTGAGCCGCGATCCACTTGGCTGTGAAAGCTAATATCGCCCCCCATCTCTTTGACCAATCTTTCGGTAATGACCAATCCAAGACCGGTCCCTCCGTGTCGACGCGAGATACTGGCATCCGCCTGACGAAAAGCCTGGAATAGCTGAGCCTGTTGGGATTCAGAAATACCAATGCCCGTATCGTGAATCTCTACCACCAGAGTGACTTGTTGTGCCGTCTTCGCCTGCACAGCAACCAGAATATCGATATTGCCCTGTTCGGTGAATTTAATCGCATTACCGAGCAAGTTCGTGACAATTTGCTGCAAACGCATCGCATCCCCGACTACCTGCTCGGGGACATCATTATTAACATGCAGTGTCAGCTCCAGCCCTTTCTCATGTGCGGTGTGTGCCAGTAAGATAATGACTTCATCCAGTGCACCACGTAGTGGGAAGGGAATGTGTTCAAGAATGAGTTTTTCGGCCTCCAGTTTGGAGAAGTCGAGAACATCATTAATGATACATAACAGGTTGTTGGCTGAACGTTGGATAGTCTGCAAATAGTCAGTTTGTGTGGGGGTTAGCGACGTTTTCAACGTTTGGCGCGTAAAACCAATGACACCATTTAGCGGAGTTCGTAGCTCGTGAGACATGTTAGCCAGAAACTCCGACTTAATGCGTGCCGCTTCCTGTGCCCGTTTTTTTGCCAGCCCCAGCTCGACATTTTGTATCTCCATCTGTTCCAGTGTTTCGCGTAAATCAGATGTTGCTTGATCGATATTTTGCTGCATCTCTTCGTGATAGGCCGCCAACGACATCGCCATCGAATTGATACCATTTTTCAGAATATTCAGCTCGCCGAGCATATGTCCTTCGACCCGGCTATCCAATTGCCCTCGACGAATACGGTCAACAGCATTCACCATGTTACGGATTGGGCCGGTAACATCGCGCATCAAACGATAAGCAAACAAAATCGCCACACACATGCAAAACAGCAACAGCAGGGTTGAAATAAAGATCTCTTTGTATTGCTGCAAACGCACCGATTGTAAATCCAAATCTATGGCGATATAGCCTAGTGGCTGATGGGTTATATCCGAATCCGAGACTCTGTCACTGGATAAGTTGGATTCCGAGACAATAGGCATTCGCATAATCAGCGAGTCGCCGCGATAAGAGAGCATCAGCGACTCAGGGATAGCATCACCTTTAGGTAACCTTAATTGTGAGGAATTGTAATTATAGTTAGATGTGACAAAAAGATTGTTATCTGCGTCGAAAACGGATATTGACCGAACAATATTCGAGTGACGGCGATGAAGCAGGTTAATCAACTGACGGACAGTATCGCGGTTGCGAAAGGTCATGCCATATTCACTGGCAACCGCCAACGGTTCGATAATATTAGTGCCTGCATTAACTATTTGTTTTTGAAGCTCATTATAACGATTTACCATAAAGGAAGTACTGAGTAACAGCCCAAGAAGCAGCGTGGGGGCCAGGATTAAAATCATCATGCGCGCGCGAAGACTGTATTTGGTCATGGTATTCCAATGTGGGAGAATCGGCAGCTTACAAAACCAGTGCTTGATCAATCAATATGGCGCAATTCTACTCTCCAAACCGACGTGTGACGACCCGACAAACGATAACTGTGACAGTAAATTCTCTTGATCCCTTTGGTCAGGGGGTTGCACGCGATAAAGGCAAAGCTATTTTTATCCCCGGGGTTCTACCGGGAGAGCAAGCTGAAATTGAGCTGATCGAGCAAAAACGCCAGTATGGTCGCGGTAAACTTAAACGTTTGTTGAACCAATGTAGCGAAAGAGTGGCTCCTCCTTGCCCTCACTTTGGAATTTGTGGAGGCTGTCAGCAGCAGCACGCTTGTAGCCAGTTGCAACAAGATAGCAAAGTAGATTCGCTCAGGCGACTGCTGGTGCAGGCCACGGGGGGCTGCCCTGCATTAGACTCGGTTATCTGTGGGCCAGAGTATGGTTATCGGCGGCGGGCGAGGTTGGGGTTGCTCTATCAGCCAAAACAGCAGCGATTACAAATGGGCTTCCATCAAACTGAATCTCACGACTTGGTTAGCATAAAACATTGTCCCGTCCTGCGGCCTGAATTGGAGCGTCTGCTACATCCGCTCTATCAATGTTTATCTGCCTTACAGGCTGTGCGCCGGTTAGGGCATGTGGAACTGGTACTGGCTGATAATGGGCCGTTGCTGGTTTTACGTCACCTTGATACCCTTAATGAGGTAGATCGTGCAGCGCTTACAGATTTTGCCCTGCGGGAGGGGGTTGCCGTTTATCTGGCTGCCGACAGCGAGAATCTGGAAAAACTCTTTGGTGAGGACCCCTATTACCAGATAGACGGTCTACGCTTAGCATTTCATCCACGGGATTTTATTCAGGTCAATGATACGGTCAACCAACAAATGGTGGCTCAGGCTCTGGCATGGCTTGATGTACAACCTGACGAGCGGGTACTGGATCTCTTCTGCGGCATGGGTAATTTTACATTGCCGCTAGCAAAGCGTGCGCGTGAAGTCGTCGGGGTGGAAGGAGTTGCGGAGCTGGTGGCTAATGGGCAGTATAATGCGCAGAACAATGCATTAGCCAACGTGTCATTTTTTCATGAAAATCTGGAATCCGATATCAGTCGTCAGCCGTGGGCGATACAAGGATTCGATAAAGTATTATTAGACCCCGCTCGCGCAGGTGCTGCCGGGGTGATGTCACATATAGTCAAACTGGCGCCAAAGCGGGTGGTGTATGTTTCGTGTAATCCCACCACGCTGGCACGGGATAGTCAGGTGTTGTTAGCCGCCGGTTACCGTCTTGCTCAGGTGCGAATGTTGGATATGTTTCCCCACACCGGGCATCTTGAATCTATGGCGCTGTTCATGCAGGAGCCAGGGGTCGCAAAGTAGGGAGAAGTTATGGTTGCGGTACGAAGTGCACATTTGAATCCGGCGGGTGAGTTTGCTCTCGACGACTGGATCGCCAGCTTGGGGCTTCCTAATCCGCAGTCAGGTGAGCGATTGGCCGAAACCTGGCGTTACTGTGAGCAACAGACGCAAAACCATCCTGATGCCTCGTTATTGTTGTGGCGCGGTCTCGAAATGGTTGAGATTCTTTCCACTCTGAGCATGGATAACGACAGTATGCGCGCGGCGCTACTGTTCCCGCTGGTGGATGCCAATGTGGTGGATGAAACCACCCTGACTGAGCAATTTGGCAAGGGTATCACCTATCTGGTGCATGGCGTGCGTGACATGGACGCTATCCGCCAATTAAAAGCCACTCACAACGATTCCATGAGCTCTGAGCAAGTGGATAACGTGCGCCGTATGCTGCTGGCGATGGTGGAAGATTTTCGCTGCGTGGTCATCAAACTGGCTGAGCGTATTGCTCATTTGCGTGAAGTGAAAGATGCACCGGAAGACGAACGCGTGCTGGCGGCCAAAGAGTGTTCCAATATTTATGCCCCGCTGGCTAACCGCTTGGGTATTGGCCAGATTAAGTGGGAGTTGGAAGACTTCTGCTTCCGCTATCTGCATCCCGATGAATATAAACAAATTGCTAAATTGCTTCATGAACGTCGTATTGATCGTGAACAATTCATTGATGATTTTGTCGCTTCATTGCACAAAGCAATGGCGGATGAAGGTATCAAAGCTGATATTTATGGCCGACCAAAGCATATCTACAGTATTTGGCGCAAGATGCAGAAAAAGTCGTTGGCCTTCGATGAGTTATTCGATGTGCGCGCTGTGCGAGTGGTCGTCGAGCGTTTGCAGGACTGTTATGCCGCATTGGGGATTGTGCATACTCATTTCCGTCATTTGCCTGATGAGTTTGATGATTACGTCGCTAACCCTAAACCCAATGGCTATCAGTCAATTCATACTGTAGTCCTCGGGCCGCGTGGGAAAACGCTGGAGATTCAAATTCGTACCCGCCAGATGCATGAAGATGCTGAACTGGGGGTTGCTGCCCACTGGAAGTACAAAGAAGGTGCTGTGGCGGCGGGGCGTTCTGGCTATGAAGGGCGCATTGCCTGGTTACGTAAGCTGATTGCCTGGCAGGAAGAGATGGCAGATTCTGGCGAGATGCTGGATGAAGTGCGCAGTCAGGTATTTGACGACCGGGTCTATGTGTTTACCCCGAAAGGCGATGTTATTGATTTACCTGCCGGTTCTACCCCACTCGACTTTGCTTATCATATTCACAGTGATGTGGGGCACCGCTGCATAGGTGCTAAAATCAGTGGCCGAATTGTGCCGTTTACCTATCAGTTACAGATGGGTGACCAGATTGAAATTATCACCCAGAAGCAGCCCAACCCAAGCCGTGACTGGCTGAATCCTAACCTCGGTTATGTCACTACCAGTCGTGGGCGATCCAAGATCCATAACTGGTTTAGAAAACAAGATAGAGACAAGAATATTCTTGCTGGCCGGCAGATGCTGGACGACGAATTGGAACATATGGATATCAGCCTAAAAGAGGCTGAGAAGCTGCTGGTTCCGCGCTATAACATGAATTCGATGGATGAAGTGTTGGCGGCCATTGGCGGTGGTGATATCCGTCTGAATCAGATGGTCAACTTCCTGCAAGGCAAGCTGAACAAGCCAACAGCGGAAGAGGCTGATTTAGAGGCATTGCGCCATCTGAATAATAAGCATCAGCCACCACCACGCAACGCCAGCAAAGACAGCGGGCGCATTGTGGTCGAAGGTGTTGGCAATCTGATGCACCATATTGCCCGCTGCTGCCAACCGATTCCCGGTGATGAGATTATTGGTTTTATTACCCAGGGGCGGGGGATATCCATTCATCGTGCTGATTGTGAACAACTGGCTGAATTGCAGTCTCATGCACCAGAGCGGATTGTTGATGCGGTTTGGGGGGAAAGCTACTCCAGTGGCTATTCATTAGTGGTGCGGGTGACCGCCAATGATCGCAGTGGTTTGTTACGTGATATCACCACCATACTGGCGAACGAAAAGGTCAATGTATTGGGGGTTGCCAGCCGCAGCGATACCAAAAAGATGCTCGCCACCATCGATATGGATATCGAGATTTACAACTTGCAGGTGCTGGGGAGGGTGTTAGCCAAGCTGAATCAGTTGCCGGATGTGATAGATGCCCGTCGGCTCCACGGCAATTAGTGAACTTTAAACGGCTACTGCGCTTTGGCATCTTGATATTGGGCAGTGCTCGCCCTCCTCACGTACTGCGTGTACGCTCCGGGGGCTGTGCGCTGGCCGCAATCTGCCTGCGCCCGCTACGCCTCGAATTTTAAACAGCAAAAAGTGAATAAATTGAGATGATCCAGCCAGTAACTACCCCTGATATCAACGCCTTAGCTTTGCAACGTTTGTTGGATATTATGCGTACCTTACGTGACCCGGAACACGGCTGCTCGTGGGATCGTAAACAGACGTTTGACACCATCGCTCCCTATACATTAGAAGAAACCTATGAGGTGCTTGACGCGATTGCGCGCAAGGATTTTGACGATTTACGTGATGAGCTGGGCGATTTGCTGTTTCAGGTGGTGTTTTATGCCCAAATGGGGCAGGAACAGGGGCTGTTTGCGTTTGATGATGTTTGTCATGCCATCAGCGACAAACTGGAGCGTCGTCACCCTCATGTATTCCCTAATGCTGCGCTAAACGCCACTGACGTAGCGATTGGCAGTGAAGCGGCGCTGGCGGGTTGGGAATCGCGTAAAGCCGAGGAAAGAGCGGAGAAAGCCCTGTATTCGGCACTGGATGATATTCCCGATGCACTACCAGCATTGATGAAAGCCCATAAAATCCAAAAGCGCTGCGCAGCGGTTGGTTTTGATTGGGACACACTTGGTCCGGTTTTGGACAAAGTCTATGAAGAGATCGATGAAGTGATGTTCGAAGCTCGCCAGGCGGTGGTGGATGAAGAAAAACTGGGGGAAGAAATTGGCGATTTGCTGTTTGCTACGGTTAACTTATCTCGTCATTTAGGCCATAAAGCTGAAAATGCCTTACAGGCAGCTAACCGCAAGTTTGAACGTCGTTTTCGTCAGGTAGAACAAATAGTTACGGCATCAGGGAAGAGCATGGAGCGCGCGACGCTGGAAGAAATGGAAGCCGCCTGGCAGCAAGTTAAAAAGCAAGAAACTGAAATTTAAGGTGTTTTAATTCATTCGGCGGATGGTTGTTGGATTTTAATTACGTTAATATATTGAATTATAACGGATAGCAAGACGATGTTCCGTGCGGTTTTGGTCGCGAAAATGGCCACTGGCGCGGAGATAGTTTGTAGCGAAACCAAGGTTCGAGTATACTACTTTCCCGTCTTGGTTCTTCCATCGTCTTTAAACCTAAACTCTCAGGTTCAGCATGACAACTAATTATATTTTTGTGACCGGCGGGGTCGTATCCTCTCTGGGTAAAGGCATTGCCGCAGCCTCTCTGGCGGCTATACTTGAAGCCCGTGGCCTCAACGTTACCATCATGAAACTGGACCCGTACATCAACGTGGATCCGGGCACCATGAGCCCGACTCAACACGGGGAAGTTTTCGTCACCGAAGATGGTGCTGAAACCGATCTGGATTTAGGGCATTACGAGCGTTTCATTCGCACCAAAATGACCCGTCGTAACAACTTCACCACTGGCCGTATCTATTCTGAAGTTCTGCGTAAAGAACGCCGTGGCGACTATCTGGGTGCGACTATCCAGGTTATCCCTCATATTACCAATGCTATCAAAGAGCGCATCATCGAAGGCGGCGAAGGCCACGATGTGGTTTTGGTTGAAATTGGTGGCACCGTGGGCGATATCGAATCCTTGCCATTCCTGGAAGCTATTCGCCAGATGGCAGTTGATGTTGGCCGCGAGCACACGCTTTATATGCATCTGACGTTGGTTCCTTACCTGGCGGCTGCCGGTGAAGTGAAAACTAAGCCAACGCAACATTCGGTAAAAGAGCTGCTTTCCATTGGTATTCAGCCAGATGTGCTAATTTGCCGTTCTGATCGCGCAGTTCCTGCTAATGAACGGGCCAAAATTGCCTTGTTCTGTAATGTGCCAGAAAAAGCGGTTATCTCCCTAAAAGATGTTGATTCCATTTATAAAATCCCAGGGCTATTGAAATCACAGGGCCTTGACGATTATATTTGTAAACGATTCAGCTTAACTTGTCCTGAAGCAAATCTTGCTGAATGGGAACAGGTATTATACGAAGAGTCGAATCCAGGTGGCGAAGTGACCATCGGGATGATCGGTAAATACGTAGAATTGCCGGATGCTTATAAATCTGTGATTGAAGCGCTCAAACACGGTGGGCTGAAAAATCGCCTGACGGTGAACATCAAGCTGATTGATTCGCAAGATGTTGAGACACGCGGCGAAGAGATGCTGAAAGGACTGGATGCTATTCTGATCCCAGGTGGCTTTGGTTACCGTGGTGTGGAAGGCAAGGTTCTGGCAGCGCGTTATGCCCGTGAACACAATATTCCTTATCTGGGTATTTGCCTGGGTATGCAAGTTGCACTGATGGAGTTTGCCCGCAACGTAGCGGGGATGGAAAACGCAAACTCCACCGAATTTGTGCCAGACTGTAAGTATCCGGTGGTTGCATTAATCACCGAATGGCGTGATGAAGACGGCAACGTTGAAGTACGCACGGAAGAGAGCGATTTGGGCGGTACCATGCGGGTGGGTGGGCAACAATGTCACCTGACCGAAGGTAGCCTGGTACGTCAGATGTATGGCGAACCTACCATCGTTGAGCGCCATCGTCATCGCTATGAAGTAAACAACATGTTGTTGAAGCAGATTGAAGCCGCCGGGTTACGTGTAGCAGGGCGTTCTGCGGATAACAAACTGGTGGAAATTATTGAGTTACCAAACCACCCGTGGTTTGTAGCTTGTCAGTTCCATCCAGAATTTACTTCGACGCCACGTGATGGTCACCCGTTGTTCGCCGGCTTTGTTAAAGCGGCTGGTGATTATCAGAAGCGCCAGGTGAAATAAAATATTTGGTAGAAGGGGCGGCAGCGATGTCGCCCCCTCTGTCTGGAGTTTTAGTTTAACTTGTACTGAGGAAAATCTAATGTCCAAAATCGTTAAAGTCATCGGTCGCGAAATCATCGACTCCCGTGGTAACCCAACTGTAGAAGCTGAAGTTCATCTGGAAGGCGGTTTTGTTGGTTTGGCTGCGGCACCATCAGGTGCTTCTACCGGTTCCCGTGAAGCACTGGAACTGCGTGACGGTGACAAATCCCGTTTCCTGGGCAAAGGCGTTCTGAAAGCCGTTGCAGCAGTAAATGGCCCAATTGCTCAGGCAGTTATGGGTAAAGATGCTAAAGACCAGGCTAACATCGATAAAATCATGATCGATCTGGATGGTACTGAGAACAAATCCCAGTTTGGTGCTAACGCCATCCTGGCTGTTTCTCTGGCAGCAGCGAAAGCAGCAGCAGCGTCTAAAGGCATGCCTTTGTACGAGCACATTGCTGAACTGAACGGCACCCCAGGCAAATTCTCTATGCCACTGCCTATGATGAACATCATCAACGGCGGCGAACATGCTGATAACAACGTTGATATTCAAGAGTTTATGATTCAGCCAGTAGGCGCGAAAACTCTGAAAGAAGCGGTTCGCATCGGTTCAGAAGTGTTCCATACTTTGGCTAAAGTTCTGAAGTCTAAAGGCATGAGCACTGCGGTAGGCGACGAAGGCGGTTATGCACCAAATCTGGGTTCTAACGCCGAAGCACTGGCTGTTATCGCTGAAGCGGTAAAACAAGCAGGCTACGTGTTGGGCAAAGACGTTACTCTGGCTATGGACTGTGCGGCATCTGAGTTCTACAAAGATGGCAAATATGTTTTGGCTGGCGAAGGCAACAAAGCGTTCACTTCTGAAGAGTTCACTCACTTCCTGGAAGACCTGACCAAACAGTACCCAATCGTCTCCATCGAAGATGGCTTGGACGAATCTGACTGGGCTGGCTTCAAATACCAGACTGAAGTTTTGGGTGACAAAATCCAGCTGGTTGGTGACGACCTGTTTGTAACCAACACCAAGATCCTGAAAGAAGGTATCGAGAAAGGTGTTGCTAACTCTATCTTGATCAAATTCAACCAGATCGGTTCTCTGACCGAAACTCTGGCTGCTATCAAGATGGCGAAAGATGCAGGTTACACCGCGGTTATCTCTCACCGTTCAGGCGAAACCGAAGATGCTACCATTGCCGACCTGGCAGTAGGTACCGCAGCAGGCCAAATCAAAACTGGTTCAATGAGCCGTTCTGACCGTGTTGCTAAATACAACCAGCTTATTCGGATTGAGGAAGCGCTGGGCGACCGCGCACCATTCAACGGTCTGAAAGAAGTGAAAGGCCAGTAATTACTGCGCTTTACCTTCAGTAAAACAGTTTGTTGATAAAGCCCGCCTTAATAGGCGGGTTTTTTTATGGGATATGGCGGGGCAAGCTTCGGTAATATGCGGATCGTGAGCTGTCATTGTTACAAATTAGCCTGTTATTACCACTTACTTACCTCTGCGGGATTAATCTGAATCTCACCCGCCCCACACATCGGCTTCACATCTCTTACACCGCTGCCGTGCAGATAATTCATCACCCGTTATCATTAATGTGTACCCGAATGATTCGACAATAATGCATAAAGGAAGATAACGGATGAAACTGAAATACTTAATGTTGCCAGCGATGCTTTTTACCAGCAGTGTGCTGGCTGCGGGCGTTACTGTGACCATGAACGAAGCACTCCCTGAAGGTAATGGTAAAGCTCTGGGCACGGTGACAGTGACTGAAACACCTTATGGTTTACTGTTCACGCCCAATTTGACCGGGCTGGTGGCGGGGATTCATGGATTCCATCTGCATGAATTCCCAAGTTGTGCACCAGGGCAGAAAGACGGCAAACCCGTGCCAGCCCTTGCCGCTGGCGGCCATTTGGACCCACAAAAAACGGCCGTACACCTTGGCCCTTATAATGACAAAGGGCATCTGGGGGATTTGCCGGGGCTGGTAGTGAATGCTGATGGCAGTGCGACTTATCAGGTATTGGCTCCGCGGCTGAAATCACTCTCTGAACTGAAGCAGCATGCCTTGATGATTCATGCCGGTGGTGACAACTATGCCGATCATCCAATGCCGTTAGGCGGTGGCGGTGCGCGCATGGCTTGTGGTGTGATTGAGTAATACTCTGATACAGACAAACTGGCAGCATAAGCGTTGCCAGTTTGGTCACAGTCAGAGAATCTGCGATAATCGCCGATTGGCTTGAATGAATATAGAGAAACTGATGCTGTACCCGATTAATGAGATGTTCCAAACCTTGCAAGGCGAGGGTTACTTCACCGGTGTACCGGCGATCTTTGTGCGTTTGCAGGGCTGCCCGGTAGGTTGTAGCTGGTGCGATACCAAACACACTTGGGAAAAGGAAGCCGATCGGGAAGTTGATATGCAGCGTATTATGGTGAAAACTGCCGAAAGTGATGCCTGGGGGGAAGCCTGCGCACAACAGCTACTGGAAATTTTCTCTCAGCAGGGATATACCGCTCGCCATGTTGTTATCACTGGCGGAGAACCCGCTATTTACGACTTATTCCCCTTAACCTCATTGTTGGAGCAGGCCGGTTATAGCTGTCAGATTGAAACCAGCGGCACGCATGATGTGCGGTGTTCAGCGACGACCTGGGTGACGGTTTCGCCAAAAGTAAATATGCGCGGTGGCCTGAAAGTATTGCCTCAGGCATTGCAACGCGCCGATGAAATCAAACATCCGGTTGGCCGCATGCGTGATATCGAGGCATTAGAGGCACTGCTTGCCACGCTGGATGACGACAAAAAGCGGATTATTGCGTTACAACCCATCAGCCAGAAAGACGACGCTACTAAGCTCTGTATCGAAACTTGTATTGCCAAGAATTGGCGGTTGTCGATGCAGACGCATAAGTATTTAAATATCGCTTAATCCCCTTCGTCCTTGCCGCCGCAGCGGTGTTGCGGCGCTCATTACTCGGCCCATCCATGGGCCTCGCCTCTGTGAGGCCGCTGCAAGCAGCGTTCAAATCTGCTCCCGACAGATTTGTCACCCAAATCACTTACTCATGTAAGCTCATTGGGATTATGAGCCTTATAAGAGGCTCACCCTGCGGGCCAGCGCAAGCGCTGCAACATCAATGACTTTGGGTATCGATTTGTTAGTCGCGATTTATTATCCGCGATAAACGCAGCCCGCAGAACAGGTCTCTTTCACCATTACTGCGCTCAGTTCTGGTAACTGCGGTTTAAGCTGTTGCCAAATCCAACTGGCCAGTACTTCACTGGTCGGGTTTTCCAAACCGGGAATATCATTCAGATAGTAGTGATCCAGTCGTTCCCAAATAGGTTTAAATGCCGCTTTTAGATCAGCAAAATCCATCACCCAGCCGGAGTGAGCATCGACTTCACCGGTAACCTCGATACGGACCATAAATGAATGACCGTGCAAACGGCCACACTTATGACCTTCCGCAACATGGGGCAGCCGGTGAGCGGCTTCAAATTGAAAATCTTTAAATAGGGTGGTGCTCATAGTCCTGACCTTATTGACTCAAAAAACCGCCGCATAGTACCGGAAAGCACCTCTGCTGGCTATGAAAGCGCACAACGGGGAGCGCTTCCTGGCCCCTGGCAAACCGGCCTTTTACCCGTAGCTTACTGATTTATATGTAGACGTGGCAAATTAATAGCTTGATATGGGTTAGTGAAAATTTTCTTAATAAGTTGAACACTTTAACTCATATCCATTACCTGAAAAACTGCTTAGTCGTTTTGGTTATTTATTATTTCTATCGCTTCTTTAATTGTTATTATCGGGATGGTTAACCTTACAAACATTAAGAAATATGTGCTGAAAATAGATCGACTGACACTGGCTAAAGCTTAAGGGAATGCGTACTGCAATGACGACTCAGGTTCCTCCTACTTCTTTACTTCCGCTATCGCCGGAGCAGTTAGCCCGCTTACAGGCGGCGGTTGGTGAGTTTTCCCCAACCCAAATGGCATGGTTGTCCGGTTATTTCTGGGGCATGGTTAATCAACAGCCAGGTGTGGCTGCAACCCCAGCGGCAGTGGCTCCGCCAGCGCTGACGATTACCCTTATCTCTGCCTCTCAGACCGGTAATGCACGCCGCTTGGCGGAACAGCTACGTGATGACCTTCTGGCGGCTAAATTTAATGTCAATTTGGTCAATGCGGGTGATTATAAGTTTAAGCAAATTGCACAAGAACGCCTATTAATTGTCGTTGCCTCCACTCAGGGCGAAGGTGAACCCGCGGAAGAAGCGGTTGCATTGCACAAATACTTATTCTCTAAAAAAGCGCCTAAGTTGCCGGAAACCGCCTTTGCTGTGTTTGGATTAGGGGACACCTCTTACGAGCACTTTTGCCAGGCAGGTAAAGATTTCGACAGTAAATTGGCGGAACTTGGTGCTCAGCGCTTATTGGATCGTGTCGATGCGGATGTGGAATATCAGGAATCGGCACAGCAGTGGCGTCAGCAGATCGTTGCAGTGTTACAGGCTCGGGTGCCGGCACAATCGGCAACTGCGGCGGCGGTAACTCAAAGTGGTGTCGTGGATGAAATCACATCCAGCCCATACAGCAAAACGGCACCACTGACCGCGCAATTATCGGTACAGCAGAAAGTGATAGGCCGTAACTCCGAAAAAGATGTCCGCCACATTGAAATAGATTTAGCCGATTCAGGTCTGCGTTACCAACCCGGTGATGCACTGGGGGTCTGGTTTGATAATGACCCGGCCCTGGTAGACGAGCTGCTCGCTCTGTTGTGGCTTAAAGGTGACGAACAGGTCAGTGTCGACGGGCAGAATCTGCCACTGGCACAGGCATTGCGCAGCCATTTTGAACTGACACAAAATACGACGCTGATCGTTGATAAGTATGCGGCACTTTCCCGTGATGAGAAGCTGATTGCGCTGCTGGCAGATAAACCGGCGCTGCAACAATATGCCAAAAATACCCCGATCGTTGATATGGTTAGACAGGCTCCGTCTGATCTCAATGCTGATCAGCTGATTGCGCTGTTACGGCCACTGACGCCGCGCTTGTACTCCATTGCTTCCTCACAGGCTGAGACTGAAAACGAAGTACATATCACTGTGGGTGTGGTGCGCTATGACATTGATGGGCGGCCACGTACCGGAGGGGCGTCAGGGTATTTGGCTGATCGGCTGGAAGTGGAGGGTGATATTCGAGTCTTTATCGAACATAACGATAACTTCCGCCTGCCTGCTAACCCGGAAACGCCAGTTATCATGATTGGTCCCGGTACCGGTATTGCACCTTTCCGCGCCTTTATGCAACAGCGTGAGGCCGATGGTGCGAGTGGCAAGAATTGGTTGTTCTTTGGCAACCCTCATTTCACCGAGGATTTCCTCTATCAGGTTGAATGGCAGCGCTATGTTAAAGACGGCTTGCTGACCCGCATTGATCTGGCTTGGTCGCGCGATCAGGCCCATAAAATATACGTACAAGACAAACTGCGCGCACAGGGCGCAGAACTGTGGAACTGGATACAACAAGGTGCCCACATTTACGTCTGTGGCGATGCTAACCGCATGGCCAAAGACGTTGAGCAGGTTTTACTGGACGTGGTGGCTCTGCACGGTGCAATGGATACCGAGCAGGCTGATGAATATTTAAGTGAGCTGCGCCTGGCGCGCCGTTATCAGCGGGATGTGTACTGATGAATGAAAAACACCCAGGGCCATTAGTCGTTACTGGAAAACTGTCTGATGGCGAACGTATGAAGTCGGAAAGCAATTTCCTGCGTGGGACCATTGCCAAAGACTTGAATGACGGTCTAACGGGTGGTTTCAATGGCGACAACTTCCTGTTAATCCGCTTCCACGGTATGTACCAGCAGGATGACCGTGATATCCGCGCCGAACGCGCCGAGCAGAAGCTGGAACCACGTCATGCCATGATGCTACGTTGCCGCTTGCCAGGGGGGATTATTACCCCACAGCAATGGTTGGGAATTGATAAGTTTGCGGCGGATAACACCTTATACGGCAGCATCCGTATCACCAATCGCCAGACATTCCAGTTCCATGGCATTCTGAAAGGTAATGTTAAACCGGCCCATCAGTTGCTTAATCAATTGGGGCTGGATGCGTTGGCGACGGCAAACGATGTAAACCGTAATGTACTGTGTACGTCGAACCCGGTGGAATCGGTGCTACATCAGGAAGCCTACGAATGGGCGAAAAAGATTTCTGAGCATTTGCTGCCACGTACTCGCGCTTATGCCGAAATTTGGTTGGATGCGGAAAAAGTGGCGACCACCGATGAGGAGCCGATTCTCGGCGCGACCTATTTACCGCGTAAATTTAAAACTACAGTTGTTATTCCTCCGCAAAATGATGTGGATCTACACGCCAACGATCTCAACTTTGTGGCTGTCGCCGATAAAGGCAAACTGATTGGCTTTAACGTGTTGGTAGGCGGTGGGCTATCCATTGCTCATGGTGATAAGAATACCTATCCCCGTAAAGCGAGTGAATTTGGCTACATTCCGCTACAGCACACGCTGGCTATCGCTGAAGCGGTTGTTACCACGCAGCGGGATTGGGGCAATCGTACCGATCGCAAAAATGCTAAAACCAAATATACGCTGGAGCGAGTAGGGGTAGAAACCTTCAAAGCGGAAGTTGAAAAGCGCGCAGGCGTCAGTTTCGGCGCTATTAAGCCTTATCAATTTACTGGTCGTGGCGATCGTATTGGCTGGGTGAAAGGCATTGATAAAAAATGGCATTTAACCCTGTTTATCGAAAATGGCCGTTTGCTAGATTATCCTGGCCGTAGCCTGAAAACCGGTGTGGCAGAAATTGCTAAAATCCATCAGGGTGATTTCCGCTTAACTGCGAATCAGAACCTGATTGTGGCAGGGGTGCCGGAAAAAGATAAAGCCCGTATTGAGGCGCTGGCCCGTGAGCATGGCTTGATGGATGACAGTGTCAGCCCGCAGCGTGAGAACTCCATGGCGTGTGTTTCATTCCCAACCTGCCCATTGGCTATGGCCGAAGCTGAACGCTTCCTGCCAGAGTTTGTTACCCGTATTGAAGGTATTTTGCAGCAACACGGTTTGCCCAATGAACATATTGTGATGCGAGTTACCGGCTGCCCGAACGGCTGTGGCCGGGCTTTACTGGCAGAAGTAGGGCTGGTGGGTAAAGCCGTTGGTCGTTATAACCTGCATCTGGGTGGCAACCGGGAAGGCACTCGGATACCGCGGATGTATCGTGAAAACATCACCGAAGATGAAATTCTGGCAATTACCGATCAGTTGGTTGGGCGCTGGGCAAAAGAGCGCCATGCTGATGAAGGTTTCGGTGACTTTGTGATTCGCGTTGGTGTGATTGCTCCAGTGATTGATTCAGCCCGTGATTTTTATGACGTACAGGAGGCGGTGTGAGCCAATTTAACTTGAGTGAACTTAATGCCCTGCCGAAAGCAGAACAAGCGGCGGCACTGGCACTGGTTAACGGTCAACTTGAGCATTTAACCGCGCAAGAGCGGGTGAGCTGGGCATTGGAAAATCTACCGGGCGAGTTTGTACTTTCTTCCAGCTTTGGTATTCAGGCCGCCGTTTGTTTGCATCTTGTTACGCGGCAACGTTCTGATATTCCAGTAATTCTTACTGATACCGGTTACCTATTCCCAGAAACTTATCAGTTTATTGATGACTTGACCGAGAAGCTTCAACTTAACTTACAGGTATTTCGTGCCCCTCATAGCCCGGCTTGGCAGGAAGCCCGTTACGGTAAATTGTGGCAGCAAGGAGTCGAGGGTATTGAACGTTACAATGACCTGAACAAAGTGGAACCTATGAATCGGGCGTTGGAAACGCTGGGGGCTCAAACGTGGTTTGCTGGTCTTCGCCGTGAACAATCAGGCAGCCGGGCACAGCTACCGGTGTTAGCCATTCAGCGCGGCGTTTTCAAATTGCTACCGATTATCGATTGGGATAATCGGCAGATTTATCAATATCTGACCCAAAATGGCCTGAGCTATCACCCTCTTTGGGAACAGGGTTACTTATCGGTCGGGGATACTCACACTACCCGTAAATGGGAACCGGGAATGAGCGAAGAGGAAACTCGCTTCTTTGGGTTGAAACGCGAATGCGGCCTGCATGAAGGTTGAAGCTAATATCAACGCTATTTATAGCCCTGTGAGTGTTACAGCTCAGTGAATGAAGAGTGGACCATCCCCGATGGGCGTTCCGGCGACTGATGCGTAACGCCTACACCCAACCGCACGTTCTCCCTTTATTTGAATTTGTCTGTGGTCTGAGGGCGCTGCCTGCGCCCTTATTTTCATTATCTATTAGCTGATGATTCTCTCACGTGCCAATTCAGCCAGAAATTGGCTACGGTTCTTATAACCCCGGTGTGTGGCGATAAACTTATCAATGGCGGTCAGCAGATTTTGCGACATGGTCAGATTGAATTTGACCGCCTTACTTTCATATTTGGCCGGATCAATCTCAACAAACCCCAAAATCCCCGCTTCTTCTTTTAACCGGGGATCCCCAATGTAACGCTGTGGATCTTTCGGGGGCGTGGGTAATGGAAAACCTTCATCCATCAGTGCTTCAATATGAACAGCAAAGGCTTCTTCGGCATTTTTACTGATATCGGCAAAGGTATTGCCAGCAAAGAAACAACCGTCAAGATCGGGAAAATATCCATCGAATCCTTCAGTAGTACTGAAAATAAAAATAGGGTAGATCATGGTTAACTCCCTAAGCGTTTATACCCGTCATCATTCAAACCCTATGTGTGGAGGCGGTTCCCAGTGGGTGACTTCACACCTTCCTGCAATCGCTTTATTAATTCGCCACTCTCCATGTGATCTCCTGGTGAGTCGCTGGTGGGCATTATACCCACCAGCGAGATTGAGTCAATTAATTATGGGTGCTATACCCACCAGGAGTTATACGTGAAAAGCACGAAAAAGGGCGATCATAATGATCACCCTGACGTTGAATTAGTTGGTTTTTATCTGTATTTTGCGCGAAGTTACGCAAAGCCAATATTATTTTTTATCAGCAGCGAGCGCTTGTATCAGGGGCAACAATATTTTCACACTATCGTGTGAACGTTTACTGATACGACCCGGTAAGTACTTATCCAGATAATTTAAGTTATCTAGCTGGCTTTGATGACGGGTTATACCTTGAGGAAAGTGGCTACTGATGGCCCGTTGCTGACAACCCTCTTTGTTACCCAGGCTGTAGTTGCTTGCTTCGACAGATAACACCGGTAATCCGGCGTTATAGAAGATATTTTTATCCGCCCTACAGGGGGAGCTAATCTGGTTTTTAACTGTGGCGGCAGTAATGCCATACCGACGTGCCAACGCAAGTGCCTGATCCCTTGCCGCAATGGCTGTGGGCTGGTTACTGGCATTAAAATAGAGCCGGTCACCGGTTATCAGACTATCTAAGTTGATCACCAGCAGTGTGTTGGCTTTCTCCGTTTTACTCATTCGTTGCAGATAGTTCTCGGCACCTTGTGCACCTATCTCCTCGGCGCTGAGTGCCACAAAACGCAAATCATAGCGCAATGGTGTGTCTTTCAGATGTTCAGCCAGTTCCAGCATAACGCCGACCCCTGCCGCATTGTCATCGACCCCTTGTAGCGTCAGCCCACCCAGATTCTTATCTAAATCTTTATCACTTTGCGGTGTGTAGGTATCAAAGTGCGCCATGATAATTATCTGTTTCTGGTCATCCGCTTTGCCAGTCGCCTGCTTTTTATCGAGAGTTGTTATGTTGCGAGCGGCAATCACCGAGGTGGCAGTCAGTGTGTGCCAGCTTGGTTTACCGTTTTTACTGGTATACAGATAGCGGGTATTAAAACCCCGCAGGTTGCTTTGATAACCCATTTGCTGAAAACGGTGGTTGATATACTCAGCAGCCAGTAATTCTGCCGGGCTACCCGCCATACGGCCGGGAAAGTAGGTGCTGATATGGCGGATTTGTTGTTCAGCGATTCGACCAACGGCCTGAGTCGTAGCGGCATGCAACGGTAAGACGGTACTGAAACACAGGGTGAATAGTGCCCACTTTAGGCGACGGCGGGAAAACATACCGAAATATCCTTGTTATAGTCTGGGCCATGCCTCGCAGCATGGACAATACAACTCTTTCCGGTGCTTAGTATGAAACTGTCTACACCAATAGACAATTTGTATACTTCCTAAAGTGTAGAAATTTTATGTCAGTAAGTAAGAAAATCGCCCTGAGTGCGAATTGGCTAACTTAGCTGCAAGCCATGCTGTTACGCCTATATATCATTATGGAACTTGTAATTACTTTTCGTCATTTCATAAGGCCATGCCCCCCCCCTATAGTCACCCTACGCTTTATCATGTAATTGAAGGACGTTGTGGACTATCTACCTCTATTTGCCGACTTGAAACAGCGCCCAGTATTGGTTGTTGGCGGCGGCGAAGTCGCTGCGCGAAAAATTGATTTACTCCACCGCGCGGGTGCACAGGTGAGGGTAGTGGCACAGGCTCTTTCATCTGAACTGGAACAACAGCATCAGGATGGCCGCATTAACTGGCTTGCAAAGGTTTTCTTGCCGGAACAGTTGGATGATGTTTTTTTGGTGATTGCCGCCACCAACGATACCGTGCTGAATGCCGCTGTTTTTACCGCTGCGGATCAGCGACATCTTTTGGCTAACGTGGTTGATGACCAACCCCGCTGCTCGTTTATCTTCCCGTCGATTGTCGATCGCTCCCCTCTGGTGGTGGCTATCTCCTCTGCCGGTCAAGCTCCGGTGCTGGCGCGTTTACTGCGTGAGAAGTTAGAGGCTCTGCTACCTGCCAGCCTGAGTGATATGGCAGCCGTTGCCGGGCGCTGGCGTGGTCGGGTTAAACAGCATATCGCCTCGATGGGAGAGCGCCGTCGCTTTTGGGAAAATGCGTTTAGTGGCCGCTTTGCGAGTCTGATTAGCCGTGGTCAGTTAGCACAAGCCGAAGAGGAATTACAACGGGAGCTGGAGGGGCAGCGCAGCACTCAGGGTGAGGTTGCTTTGGTGGGGGCGGGGCCTGGTTGTCCAGGTTTGCTGACATTACGTGGCCTGCAAGTGATTCAGCAGGCTGATGTGGTGTTATATGACCATTTAGTCAGCCCGGAAGTGTTGGATCTGGTACGGCGTGACGCTGAACGTATCTGTGTCGGCAAACGGGCGGGAGCACACTCGGTAGCACAGGAAGAAACCAATCAATTACTTGTCTCGCTGGCGCAGCAGGGGAAACGGGTAGTGCGGCTGAAAGGCGGTGATCCGTTTATCTTTGGCCGTGGTGGTGAAGAGCTGCAAATGGTGGCGCGTGCGGGCATCGCGTTTCAGGTGGTGCCGGGAGTGACGGCGGCAAGTGGGGCGACAGCCTATGCGGGTATCCCCCTGACGCATCGTGACTATGCTCAGAGCGTGACCTTTATTACCGGGCATTGCCGCGCCGATGGCGATGATTTGGATTGGCCGGCACTGGCTCGAGGCCGCCAAACTTTGGCGATTTATATGGGAACAGTGAAAGCCGCCGAGATTAGCCGTCAGCTCATAGCCCATGGTCGGGCAAGCACCACCCCTGTAGCGGTAATTGGCCGGGGAACCCGTGCTGACCAACAAGTTTTGACGGGCACACTGGCCCAACTGGAATCATTAGCACATCAGGCGCCGACCCCAGCACTGCTGGTTATCGGTGAAGTGGTGGATTTACATCACCAAATCGCCTGGTTTGGGCAACAACCACAGACTGAACAGGCTATCAGCCCGTCAGTCGTGAATTTGGCATAAAGGATCTGTTATGGACGAAAAACGACTCACTCATTTGCGGCAATTGGAGGCGGAGAGTATCCATATCATCCGTGAAGTGGCCGCTGAATTCGGTAATCCGGTGATGCTCTATTCTATCGGTAAGGATTCCTCTGTGATGCTGCATTTGGCGCGCAAGGCCTTCTTCCCCGGTAATTTGCCATTCCCGTTATTGCATGTGGATACCGGTTGGAAATTCCGCGAAATGTATGAATTTCGCGACCGTACCGCTAAAGCATTTGGCTGCGAGCTACTGGTCCACCGCAACCCGGAAGGGGTAGCGATGGGCATTAACCCGTTTGTTCACGGCAGCGCCAAACACACCGATATCATGAAAACCGAAGGCTTGAAGCAAGCGCTGAACAAATATGGTTTTGATGCTGCATTTGGTGGCGCACGGCGTGACGAAGAGAAATCCCGCGCCAAAGAGCGTATTTATTCGTTCCGTGACCGCTTCCATCGCTGGGATCCAAAAAATCAGCGCCCGGAACTGTGGCACAACTACAACGGCCAAATTAACAAAGGCGAAAGTATCCGCGTGTTCCCGCTGTCCAACTGGACTGAGCTGGATATTTGGCAATATATCTTCTTGGAAAAAATCGACATTGTTCCACTGTATCTGGCAAAGCCTCGCCCGGTGGTTGAGCGTGATGGCATGTTACTGATGGTGGATGACGACCGAATTGATTTACAACCGGGTGAGGTCATTACTCAGAAGATGGTGCGTTTTCGCACCTTGGGCTGCTGGCCATTGACTGGCGCGGTAGAGTCCGAGGCTGAAACTTTACCGGCCATCATCGAAGAGATGCTTATCTCTACCACCAGTGAGCGTCAGGGGCGAATGATCGACCGTGACCAATCCGGCTCGATGGAGCTTAAAAAGCGTCAGGGATATTTCTGAGGAGCGCCCAATGAGCACGAAATTACAAGATCAGCCCGTTGTCGATGAGCTGTCAGTTTCAGAGAACAAATCGATGATTTTACAAAATACCTCTATCGCCCAGCAGATTGCCAACGAGGGTGGAGTAGAAGCTTACCTGCATGCCCAACAGCATAAAACGATGTTGCGTTTTCTGACCTGTGGCAGTGTGGATGACGGTAAGAGCACCCTGATTGGGCGTTTACTGCATGATACTCGCCAAATCTATGAAGATCAGTTATCAACGCTGCACACTGACAGTAAACGTATTGGCACTCAGGGTGAAAAATTGGATTTGGCGTTATTGGTTGATGGCTTGCAGGCCGAGCGTGAGCAGGGCATCACCATTGATGTGGCTTATCGCTATTTCTCAACCGAGAAACGCAAATTTATCATCGCGGATACACCGGGGCATGAGCAATATACCCGCAATATGGCGACCGGGGCTTCTACCTGCGATCTGGCGATTTTGTTGATCGATGCCCGCAAAGGGGTATTGGATCAAACTCGCCGTCACAGCTTTATCGCTACATTGCTGGGGATCCGCCATTTGGTAGTGGCGGTGAATAAGATGGATTTGGTGGAATATCAGGAAAGCGTCTTCGAACAATTTAAAGAAGATTACCTGAGTTTTGCCGAGCAATTACCCACGGATCTCGACATCAAGTTTGTCCCTCTATCTGCGCTGGATGGCGATAATGTGGCATCACCGAGCGAGAAAATGAATTGGTATTCCGGCCCGACACTCCTGGAAGTGCTGGAAAGTGTTGATGTGGTCAATGCCAGCCGGCAGCAGCCGCTGCGCTTCCCGGTGCAGTATGTTAACCGGCCAAACCTGGATTTTCGTGGTTATTCTGGCACCTTGTCTGCCGGTGTGGTGCGCGTTGGGCAGAGAGTAAAAGTGCTGCCGTCCGGTATGGAATCAAGTGTGGCGCGCATTGTTACTTTTGATGGTGACTTGGAGCAAGCCATCCCCGGCGAAGCCATAACCTTGGTGCTGACTGATGAAGTGGATATCAGCCGTGGCGATTTATTGGTTGATGCCAGTGAGACCTTAACAGCGGCGCAAAATGCGCTGGTGGATGTGGTGTGGATGGCGGAACAGCCGTTAGTGGCTGGACAAAGTTATGACATCAAAGTAGCGGGGAAAAAGACCCGTGCGCGGGTGGAAAATATTCAATATCAGGTGGAAATCAACTCATTGACCCAGCGGGTAGTTGACAGCCTGCCGCTTAATGGCATTGGTTTGGTTGAACTGGCATTTGATGAACCGCTGGTGCTCGACAGCTATCAACGCAATCGGGATACCGGTGGCATGATCTTTATTGATCGGCTGACTAATGTCACTGTTGGTGCAGGGTTAATTCGCGAAACGCTGGCGTCGGTTTATCAGGAAAATACTGAATTCAGTACGTTTGAGTTAGAACTGAATGCTTTGGTTCGCCGCCATTTCCCACACTGGGGCGCGCGTGATCTGTTAGGGGGTAAATAACTTGTACGCCGATCCGTTGAAAACGCATGATGTTAATGAATCGGGCGCTCTGCCGGCTGATGAGAATATCATCTGGCATCCCCATGCGGTGACCCGAGAGGATCGGGAGCAACAGCATGGGCACCAAGGGGTGGTGCTGTGGTTTACCGGTTTATCTGGCTCAGGGAAATCTACCCTTGCCGGTGCGCTGGAACAGGCACTGTTTGCTCGCGGTGTTAGCACTTACTTACTGGATGGCGACAATGTGCGCCATGGTTTATGCCGTGATTTGGGTTTTTCTGATACTGACCGGCGCGAGAATATTCGTCGCGTCGGGGAGGTGGCCAAACTGATGGTAGATGCCGGGTTGGTGGTGCTGACGGCGTTTATCTCACCTCATCGGGCTGAGCGGGAAATGGTGCGCAATATGTTGGCATCAGGCCAGTTTATTGAGGTATTTGTCGATACACCGTTGGCTATTTGTGAGGCCCGTGACCCTAAAGGTTTGTACAAAAAAGCCCGTGCTGGCGAGCTGAAAAATTTTACTGGCATTGACTCTATTTATGAATCACCCGAACACGCTGATATTCATTTGCCGGGTGAACAATTAGTAACAAATTTGATTGAACAATTGTTAGACGTACTGCGTGGTCGAGCTATTATCAAATCCTAAATGATACCCTTTGTACTTGAAGCTACAGGGCCGTTAGCTGCACGCATTCACCCGAATCACTTGACTGTGTAAGCGCATCGGGATGTATTAGCTTGCTGCCTACCTGTAACGCTAATTACGCTGGGTATCTATACTAATGGCTACCGGCAAAACGCCCTTAGAGCGTGCTGGTAAACTGTGCCCACAGGATTGCTATGCAGAATATCACCCAAATTATTATCGACGAACAGCGGGAAAGGGAGGAGCCGTCATACTCCTTTCTCGGTGGTGTTACAGGCTTTGTTTTCTATTGGCTGGCGTTTGCGATACCTTTCTTTGTCTATGGTCCCAATACCGTCTTCTTCCTGCTGTACACTTGGCCGTTCTTTCTGGCGCTGATGCCGGTTTCAGTGTTGGTAGGTATTGCTTTGAGTGTGTTATCGCGCGGTAATCTCTTATTTACCATTGGTGGGAGTGGTATTGCCGTATTGTGTTTATTCTGGATGCTGTTTTCATTTCTTACTGGTTGGTGAGCAAATCGGCGGGCTATTCGGTTTCACCCGATAATAACCCGCTTCAATTTGTAACATCTTCAATGGGTAACCGTTTACCCTTGCGCTGAAAGCACCTTACTGAGAAATGCCTGAGTTCGCGGGTTAGTCGGGGCGGTAAAGATTTTTTCCGGTTGCCCCTCTTCCTGTATCACCCCTTGATCAATAAACAACACCCGGTCGGCAACATCTCGGGCAAAGCCCATTTCATGAGTCACTACCACCATGGTCATCCCTTCCAGTGCTAATGCTTTCATCACCGCCAGCACTTCACCGACTAACTCCGGGTCCAGCGCTGAAGTCGGTTCGTCAAACAACATGATTTTAGGTTCCATTGCCAAGGCTCGGGCAATGGCGACGCGTTGCTGTTGACCGCCAGAAAGACTGCTGGGATAGGCATCAATCTTATCGAGCAATCCCACCTTGCGTAACAACAATTCAGCCCGTTCTATGGCTTGCGCTCGTGGCAGCTTTTTAACATCCATAGGTGCCATGGTTAGGTTTTCCAACACCGTCATATGAGGGAATAGATTAAAACGTTGGAACACCATGCCGACACTTTCGCGCATCCGGTTGAGATCGGTTTTCGGGTTATGGATCTCAAAACCATTAACGGTTATTTCCCCCCCGGATAACGTCTCCAACGCATTAATACAGCGCAAAAAGGTGCTTTTACCCGAACCGGATGGGCCAATGATGCAAACCACTTCTTTTGGCTGAATGTCGCAAGAAATGCCACGCAACACATGGGTTTCGCCAAATTGTTTTTGTAGGTTATGTACGTGAATCACTTTTACCGAACCTCTTTTCCATATGCCGCACTAATAGCGAAAGTAAGAATGTGATAACCCAATAAACCAGTGAGATGGTCAGGTAGGGTTCCCAATAAGTCGCATAGGCACCAGAAACAGTGCGAGCAGCATAGGCTAAGTCAGCCAGGCCAATCGCAGAGGCCAGCGATGAATCTTTTACGATAGCGATGGCATTGTTACCCAGTGGCGGTAACATCCGGCGGAAAGCCTGAGGCAGAATGACCTTGCGCATCGTTTTGCCGTAGCTCATTCCCAATGAGCGCGAGGCTTCCATCTGGCCGCGATCAATTGACTGAATACCCGCACGGAAAATCTCAGAAACATAAGCACCCGCGTTCAGCGTGATAGCCACGACGCAGGATAAAAAAGCACCGTAATCTGAGCGCAGCATTCTGGCAAAATCAGAAGACATAATGCCATTGGTGACCAGAATGCCATCCCGTGGGTTAATAAACAGTGGCACCAGCGCGAAATGCACCACCATTATTTGCACAAATAAGGGTGTGCCACGAATAGCACTAATATAGATGCGCACTGGCCATTGAACGAAATAGTACAATACTGGCTTCCAGATACCGTGAGGCGCTTGCGCCAGACGGCCCAGACCGAGGGTTAACCCCCAGGTTGTGCCCAAAATCACACAGATAATGGTGCACTTAATTGTCATCCAGGCACCGTCCATAAACAGTGGGGCGTATTCCTGAATGATTTCCCAACGAAATCCTGACATAGGGTGATCCGGTCAATCAAGCCACCGCGCATTCACGCAGCGGTGGCGTATATAAGAAAGGGTTATTTTGCTGGCTGGGTTGCGGCTGGCAGTGTTGGTACCTGTGCATCAAACCATTTTTCATAGATTTTGGCGTAAGTGCCGTCAGCAATGATTTTCTGTAAACCACTGTTGATTTTGGTGCGTAATTCTTCATTACCTTTCGCCACCGCAATACCGAAATATTGGCGCTCAAACTTGGTATCGGAAACCAGTTCAAAGGCTTTTTCCGGGTGGGTTTTCAGGTAGAACTTGGCGACACCTACATCACCTACGGCGGCAGCGATGCCATCTTCGTAGAGTTCTTGCAGCATCAGTGGCGTGTTATCAAAGCGTTTGATCGCAGTGCTGTTTTTACCCAGAACATCGGATACCACGATGTCGCCGGTGCTTGAGTTCACCACGCCAACATTCAGATCTTTCAGTGCCGCAATGGAATCAACTTTAGAGCCTTTAGCCACGACGATAGTTTGTTCGGCAGGGAAATAAGGATCTGAAAAATCAACCATTTGTTTACGTTTATCCGTAATGGTGATACCCGAAATGATGATATCGCGATCACCGGAGCCTAATGTGGCAAAAATCCCTTCCCACGGCGTATTCACCAATTTGACCTGAAAACCTTCAGCTTTACCGATAGCTTTGATGATATCTATATCAAAACCTTCCAGTTGTTTTTGGCTATTTTCATACTCAAATGGGCGGTAGGTACCACCGGAACCGACAACATAAGTCGGCTCGGCTGCAACAACGCTACCCGCAGACAATACGGCGGCCAGACAAGTTCCGACCAGCATTAAACGTTTAAACATGTGAATCTCCCGGTAAAAGTAGCAACGAGTTAAGGTAAATTTTTTATTTATGCAGTTTGAGTGCATAAAAATAAACTTTTATACCTATAAACTCAACTGTAATGGGGTTTATTTGTTTTAGGCGAGATTAAATATGCATTTTTAACTTGAGTGTTGGTATAAGCTAATGCCAAAAACAGTTTTTGCAGTGTTTATCTCTGCATGATTTGCAGGGGGGCAATAAGAGGTAGTGACAGCAGGGCTTACCGTGCACTCAAAACCAGCAATTAATGACATTTTGTAGATTTGCATGGTATTTTTGCCGGAAATCATCCTTAATCTGAGCTTTATGACCTATTTCCTTCACAGAGTGGAGTCCGACGAAAAGTTGTGGGATGATTAGGCAGTTTTTCAGGGGGCGGGAATGGGAAAACTTACACTACTATTGCTGATTTTACTTGGCTGGCTACAGTATTCACTGTGGTTGGGCAAGAATGGTGTTCATGATTTTGTTCGGGTTAAGGATGACGTGGCGCTGCAAGAGGCCAATAACGGCAAACTTAAAGCTCGGAACGATCAGCTATTTGCTGAAATTGATGATTTAAATGGTGGTCAAGAGGCTATCGAAGAACGCGCACGTAACGAACTGGGCATGATCAAGCCTGGCGAAAGTTTCTATCGTCTGGTTCCTGACCAATCCAGACGTAATGCGGGTATCCCTTCGTCGTCCAATAACGCGCAATAATAAATAATGAGTAATTTTGCAGTTTCCCTTCCTGACGTCATTGCGGTATTACCGGCTGCAGGTATTGGCAGCCGTATGCAGGTTGATTGCCCTAAACAGTATTTAACTGTGGCAGGCAAGACAATCATTGAACATGCTATTTTTTCTTTGCTTCGGCATCCACGCGTTCAGCGGATTATTGTGGCAATACATCCGCAGGACACGCAGTTTTCAACGTTACCTATTGCGCAGGACCCGCGGATCACGCTTGTTCACGGTGGTGAGCAGCGGGCTGATTCGGTGATGGCGGGCTTACAATGTGCAGGGCAGACTGAGTGGGTGCTGGTCCATGATGCGGCTCGTCCTTGTTTACATCTCGATGACCTTGAAAGGTTGCTGTCGATTATCGACCATAGCCATGTCGGGGGCATTCTGGCAGCACCAGTACGTGACACCATGAAGCGCAGTGAGGCCGTTGTCCAAATTGGCGATCATCCAGCCATTGCCCATACTGTAGATCGTCAAGCGTTGTGGCATGCCCTGACACCTCAACTTTTCCCGCTTGAGTTATTAAAAACATGCTTGGCCCGCGCCTTGCGCGAAGGGGCGGTGGTCACTGATGAAGCTTCTGCATTAGAACATTGCGGCTATCATCCGATATTAGTGTCTGGTCGTTCGGATAATATCAAAGTGACGCGCCCTGAAGATCTGGCCTTGGCCGAGTTTTATTTAACCCAACGTCAATAGCCCAACTAATGGGTGTTGCCGCCAGTAAATTCCAGCAGGCCTGGCCCAGTCATTGTGATTCTGGTGAGTAACAGCGGCTAATGCTGCTGCAACCTCAAGTAATAAAGGCATTATAAGGAGTGCAATTAATGCGAATTGGTCATGGTTTCGATGTTCATAAATTTGGCGGAGCTGGCCCACTTATTATCGGCGGTGTGCGTATCCCATATGAGATGGGCCTATTGGCACATTCCGACGGTGATGTCGCATTACATGCTGCTACCGATGCAATATTGGGGGCGGCTGCGTTAGGGGATATCGGCAAATTATTCCCTGATACCGATCCGGCATTTAAAGGTGCTGATAGCCGTGCTTTGCTGCGTGAAGCTTATCGCCGTATTCTGGCGAAAGGCTACCGGCTGGGTAATCTGGACATTACCATTATTGCCCAGGCGCCTAAAATGGCCCCCCATATCCCGCAAATGCGCGTGCATTTGGCGGAAGACCTACAATGTCATATGGATGATATCAACGTAAAAGCCACCACCACGGAACAACTTGGTTTTACTGGCCGTGGTGAAGGTATTGCATGTGAAGCCGTGGCGCTTTTGGTTAAAGCATAACAGGGTTAAGGCATAACGATGGACATGGAAAATCTAACCTGGCTGCACGGCAAACCCAAAGCGAGTGGCATTTTAAAAGCCAATCCCGAAGATTTTGTGGTGGTTGAGGACTTAGGCTTTGAACCTGATGGTGAAGGCGAACATTTGCTGATCCGTATTCGCAAAAATGGCTGTAATACGCAATTTGTTGCTGACTATCTGGCGCGTTTTGCCAAGCTTCATCCGCGTTTAGTAAGCTATGCGGGTTTGAAAGATCGCCACGCAGTCACAGAGCAGTGGTTCTGCTTGCACCTACCGGGCAAAGAAGCACCGGATCTCGCTACGTTCGAGCTGGAAGGGTGTGAAGTGCTGGAAGCAGTGCGGCAGAAACGTAAGCTGCGTATCGGTTCACTGAAAGGCAATGCTTTTACCCTGGTGTTGCGTCATATCACTGATCGTCAGGATGTAGAACAACGGTTGCAGCAGATTGCCGCACAGGGAGTGCCCAACTATTTTGGCAGCCAACGGTTTGGCCGTGGTGGTAATAATCTGGTGCAGGCTCGTCTGTGGGCGAATAATGAGATTCGGGTCAAAGAGCGCAGTAAACGCAGCTTTTACTTGTCCGCTAGCCGTAGTGCGATGTTCAACCTGATTAGCAGTTGCCGTCTGGCGCAACAGCAAGCAACCACGGTGCTGACAGGCGATGCTTTACAGTTATCTGGTCGTGGCAGTTGGTTTGTGGCCAGTGCTGATGAATTGGTGGCGTTACAGCAGCGTGTTGATGCGGGTGAATTGAATGTGACGGCCCCACTGCCAGGCGACGGCGAACTGGGAACGCAGGACGAAGCATTGGCTTTTGAACAGTCATGTATCGCGGATCAAAGTGAATTACTGGCGTTGATTAAGCGTGAACGTGTTGAGGCTGCTCGCCGGGCTGTACTGCTAAAGCCACAGAATATGGTGTGGAGCTGGTGGGATGACGTAACCCTTGAACTCAGCTTCTGGCTACCCGCGGGCAGTTTTGCCACCAGTGTGGTAAGAGAAATAATGAATCAGGATAATGCCGATGCTGCGGATATTGCTGAGTAACGACGACGGTATTTCTGCGCCAGGGATACAAGCGCTCGCCGCTGCATTGCGCGAGTTTGCGCAGGTACAAATCGTCGCCCCAGATCGTAATCGCAGCGGTTCTTCCAATGCACTGACTTTGGACTGTGCATTACGCATTACCACATTATCCAATGGCGATATTGCCGTGCAGCAAGGTACTCCGACAGATTGTGTCTATCTTGGGGTAAATGCGTTAATGCGCCCCCGGCCTGACATTGTGGTTTCCGGTATCAACGCAGGCCCGAACCTGGGGGATGATGTTATCTATTCCGGCACGGTGGCCGCCGCAATGGAAGGGCGGCATTTAGGCTTTCCTGCTCTGGCGGTGTCACTCAACGGCCATCAGCATTATGCTACGGCAGCAGCAGTCACTTGCCGTTTATTGCGTGCTTTACAACAAAAGCCGTTGCGTACCGGTAAGATACTTAATATTAATGTACCTGACTTACCCTTATCTGAAATTAAAGGTATTCGAGTTACACGTTGTGGTAGTCGCCATCCAGCAGAGCAGGTATTTTGTCAGCAGGACCCACGGGGGCAAGATCTCTATTGGATTGGACCGCCGGGGGAGAAATTTGATGTAGCACCGGACACTGATTTTGCTGCGATTGAACAAGGTTATGTTTCTATAACACCACTTCAAGTTGATTTAACCGCCTATGCGGCGCAAGACGTGGTTGAAAACTGGTTAGCCAACATTACTGGTTAAAACACCTAGGGTGACGAGGAATGGTAAATAAACGCATGCAGACATTGTTGATGCTGTTACGTCAGCAAGGTATTCACGACGAGCGCTTGTTACAAGCGATCGAAGCGGTGCCGCGCGAGCGTTTTGTTGATGAGGCGTTGTCCCATAAGGCATATGAGAATACAGCTCTACCTATAGGTTCAGGGCAAACTATTTCTCAGCCGTACATGGTGGCACGGATGACCGAATTGTTGCAATTGACACCGACTTCTCGGGTATTAGAGATAGGTACCGGTTCTGGCTATCAGACCGCAATTTTGGCGCATTTAGTCGAACATGTCTGTTCAGTTGAACGAATCAAAGGGTTACAGTGGCAGGCAAAACGTCGCCTAAAGCAACTGGATCTGCATAATGTCTCTACCCGCCATGGTGATGGCTGGTTAGGTTGGGCATCACGCGGGCCATTTGATGCGATCATTGTCACAGCAGCTCCGCCAGAAATTCCAAGTGCCTTACTTGAACAATTGGATGAAGGTGGGATATTAGTTCTTCCCGTTGGGGAGCAGGCTCAAACCTTGAAATGTGTGCAACGCCGTAACAATGAATTCCAAATTGAGACGGTAGAGGCCGTGCGTTTTGTTCCTTTGGTTAAAGGTGAATTGGCCTGAATAAATGCCTTTAGACCCATCATACTTCAAGCTGCATGTGCGTTGGCTGCGCTCAATTGCCGCCTTCCTGCAACTTGAATTATTTAGGGTATATTTCAGTCTTAATCTTTAACTAAAGTCGAAGTGCAGTTTTTTTGTGCTAAAGATTGGCCGAAAATCAGTAATATAAATTTTATGGTATGGCAGGCGCGGTATTGATAGCATGCGCGCTTCTGTATCTTGTTTCTTCAGTGCGAGTCAGCATGTGTCTTGCCTGCGCTGTGGAACCTTTTAATACTCGAAAATGAGTGGAATAGTCGTATTCGGCATGGCGTTTTAACAGTCGTTAACTGACCACTTTAACTACAGTGTAAAAGGTATTTTGGATATATCGCTTATTATTGCTGTCATGGGGGAAGCATGAGCACGGGAAGCCCAATGATTACATTACGCCGGGTAGCGGCATGTACGGTTATGAGTTTATGGTTGGTAGGTTGTAGTAATGACTCCTCAACATCTGCGCCAATCAGCAGTGTTGGCGGTGATCGTTCAGGGACCATGCTAAGTGGCTCGGATACGAATAGTTCCGGTAGCCGCATCGTTTATAACCGTAGTTACAACAGTATCCCCAAAGGAAGTTACAACGGTAATACCTATACCGTTAAGCGTGGTGACACGCTGTTTTATATTGCCTGGATAACCGGGAATGACTTCCGTGACCTGGCAGCAAAAAACAATATTGCTGAGCCATATAGCCTGAATGTTGGACAATCTATCCAGTTGGGTAATGGGTCGGGTGGTGGAATGTTAGCCGCGACCGATGCCACATCAGGTGGAATGACAAAACCGCCGGCAAATATTCAGAACACAACTACAACGGTTGATTCTCAATCAACTAGCGCGTATTCTGGAAACTCGGGTAAACAGAATGTTGGTAAAATGTTACCAGCGTCAGGGGCAGTTGTCGCTACGACCGCACCTGTTACCGCGCCAAGCAGTACCATCAGTGATCCAACCAGTAATGGTGGTCCAGTCAGTAGCTGGAAATGGCCAACTGAGGGTAAAACGATCGATAGCTTCTCGGCTTCCGAAGGGGGCAATAAAGGGATAGATATCGCCGGTTCTCGTGGGCAACCCATCTTCGCTACAGCAAACGGGCGAGTTGTGTATGCTGGGAACGCACTGCGTGGTTACGGTAATCTTATTATCATCAAACATAATGATGATTACCTGAGCGCCTACGCTCATAACGATACAATGCTGGTCCGGGAACAAGAAGAAGTGAAGGCGGGTCAAAAAATAGCAACCATGGGTAGCACCGGAACCAGTTCAGTTAGATTGCATTTTGAAATTCGTTACAAGGGGAAATCCGTAAACCCGCTGCGTTACCTTCCGCAGCGATAGATTGGGCAGAATACGCTGTATTCTGCTCGCCGGATTCACGGGTAGGAGCAGCATATGAGCCAAAATACGCTGAAAGTTAACGAGTTGCATGAAGATGCTGATTTTGATGAAAACAGTACGGAAACTGAAATTTTCGACGAAAAAGCATTAGTAGAGGATGAACCTACTGAAAGCGAGTTAGCAGAAGATGAGCTGTTGGCGCAAGGTGTTACCCAGCGAGTGCTGGACGCGACGCAGCTCTATCTTGGTGAGATTGGTTATTCGCCGCTGTTAACCGCAGAAGAAGAGGTTTATTTTGCCCGGCGTGCATTGCGCGGTGATGTGCCTTCACGTCGACGTATGATTGAAAGTAACTTGCGGTTGGTGGTGAAGATCGCCCGCCGTTACAGTAATCGCGGTTTAGCACTGCTGGATTTGATTGAAGAGGGAAACCTCGGTCTTATTCGGGCGGTGGAAAAATTTGATCCTGAACGCGGTTTCCGTTTCTCCACTTATGCCACTTGGTGGATTCGTCAAACGATTGAACGGGCGATAATGAACCAAACCCGGACCATCCGTTTACCTATCCATATCGTTAAAGAATTAAACGTTTATTTGCGTACTGCACGAGAACTTTCTCATAAATTGGATCATGAACCGAGCGCTGAAGAGATTGCTGAGCAACTCGACAAACCGGTTGATGACGTGAGCCGTATGTTACGTCTGAACGAACGTATCACTTCTGTTGATACACCGTTAGGCGGCGACTCAGAGAAAGCTTTGTTAGATATTCTGTCCGACGAAAATGAAAATGGTCCAGAAGATACAACGCAAGATGACGATATGAAGCAAAGTATCGTTAAATGGCTGTTTGAATTGAATGCTAAACAGCGCGAAGTGCTGGCCCGTCGTTTTGGTCTTTTAGGATATGAAGCAGCAACGCTGGAAGATGTTGGCCGTGAAATTGGTTTGACGCGTGAGCGTGTCCGCCAGATTCAGGTTGAAGGCTTACGTCGTTTGCGGGAAATTTTGCAAACACAAGGCTTGAGCATTGAGGCGTTGTTCCGTGAATAAATTTACCCGCCTTTCTGCAACACGAAATAGTTAGGGTATAGATAGTTATTCTTATAAAACACAAAAACGGTGAACAGATGTTCACCGTTTTTTTATGCCCGTTTACACCATATTCTTCAGGCGATAAATCCATTCCAATGCCTGACGTGGTGATAGTGAGTCTGGATCCAGTGCTTCCAATGCTTCAACCGCAGGTGGTGTCTCTTCATTTAACAACGTCAGTTGTGAGCCATCAATCTTACTGGCTGCGGCATTATTAGACAGGGACTCCAGCTCTTTCAGTTTTTGCCGTGCCCGCTTAATCACATCACGTGGTACACCGGCCAGGGCTGCGACTGCCAGACCATAACTTTTACTGGCTGCCCCATCCTGCACACTGTGCATGAAGGCGATAGTTTCGCCATGTTCCAGAGCATCAAGGTGGACGTTTACCACACCTTCCATTTTTTCCGGTAGGGTGGTTAACTCAAAGTAATGAGTGGCGAACAGCGTCATCGCTTTAATACGGCTCGCCAGATTTTCAGCACAAGCCCAGGCCAATGAAAGGCCATCATAAGTGGATGTACCGCGACCAATCTCATCCATCAGCACCAGACTTTGCTCCGTGGCGTTATGCAGGATATTGGCTGTTTCCGTCATTTCGACCATGAAGGTGGAACGGCCTGAAGCCAGATCGTCAGCGGCACCTACGCGGGTAAATATGCGATCAACCGGGCCAATGATTGCGCTTTCCGCCGGAACATAACTCCCCATGTGTGCCAACAAAACTATTAAGGCTGTTTGGCGCATATAGGTACTTTTACCCCCCATATTTGGGCCGGTAATGATCAGCATCCGCCGCTGAGGTGATAACGTCAGCGGGTTAGAAATAAAGGGCTCACTGAGAACCTGCTCGACGACCGGGTGGCGGCCAGCGGTAATTTTAATCCCCGGTTTATCACTCAGGGTTGGGCAGTTGTAGTTGAGTGTTTCCGCTCTTTCAGCCAGATTCGCCAGTACATCCAGTTCCGCCAACGCATTAGCACTGATTTGCAATTCAGGCAGATGTGGCAACAGAAGATCGAAAATCTCTTCATATAACCCTTTTTCAATCGCCAGCGCTTTGCCTTTAGAGGTCAGAACCTTGTCTTCATACTCTTTCAGTTCTGGAATGATATAGCGCTCAGCATTCTTCAGGGTTTGTCTACGGACATAATGAATCGGAACCAAGTGGCTCTGACCACGACTTACCTGAATGTAATAGCCGTGGACGCCATTAAAACCGACCTTCAGTGTATCCAGGCCCAGCTTTTCACGCTCACGGATCTCCAACCGATCCAGATAATCGGTAGCACCATCGGCCAGAGCTCGCCATTCATCGAGTTCAGCATTATAACCCGGCGCAATGACACCACCATCACGTACTAACACTGGCGGTGCTTCTACAATTGCCCGTACCAACAGATCCTGTAATTCATCAAACTGACCGACTTGTGACAGCAAATTTTGCACGTGGGGAACATCCACCGATTGCAGTAGACGGTGAATCTCCGGCAATTGCTGGAAAGCATGGCGCATCCGCGCTAAATCTCTTGGGCGCGCAGTGCGCAGCGCCAAACGAGCCAGAATACGTTCTAAGTCGCCTACCTGACGCAACGGCGTTTGCAGTTCGGCGGTGATATCTTGCAAGCCGCCGATTGCTTGTTGGCGATCGCTTAATATCTTGATATCGCGCACCGGCATATGCAGCCAGCGTTTTAGCATGCGGCTGCCCATTGCGGTCACACTGCAATCGAGAATAGCAGCTAACGTATTTTCAGACCCACCAGACAGGTTCTGGGTCAGTTCAAGGTTACGACGGGTCGCGGCATCCATCACAATGCCATCTTGCTGGCGCTCCATGGTTAAACCGCGGATATGGGGTAGAGAGGTACGTTGGGTATCTTTGACATATTGCAGTAGGCAACCCGCAGCGCGCAGTGCCTGATGGGCCTGCTCTACACCAAACCCGATTAAATCACGGGTGCCGAATTGCAGATTAAGCTGCTGGCGGGCGGTTTCTAGCTCAAACTCCCATAATGGACGGCGGCGCAAGCCATGCCGGTGTTCTATCAACGACATCTGCTCAAAGTTTTCTGGGTAAAGTAACTCTGCGGGATGCGTTCGCTGCAACTCGGCAGCCATGGTTTCAAGATCTGCGGGTTCCGCAACCCTAAAGCGACCGGAACTGATATCTAACGTCGCATAGCCAAAACCGCGCGCATCCTGCCAGATAGCCGCCAGCAGATTATCCTGACGTTCTTGTAGCAGAGCTTCATCACTGACAGTACCTGGTGTCACGATACGCACTACTTTACGCTCAACTGGCCCTTTACTGGTGGCGGGATCACCGATTTGCTCGCAAATTGCGGCAGATTCACCTAACTGGACCAGCTTCGCCAGATAGTTTTCTATCGAATGATAAGGTACCCCAGCCATCGGAATAGGCTCACCAGCGGAGGCTCCGCGTTTAGTGAGTGAGATATCCAGTAGCTGTGAAGCTCGCTTGGCATCACTGTAGAACAGTTCGTAAAAATCCCCCATCCGGTAGAACAATAGAATGTCAGGATGCTGGGCCTTGAGCCGAAGATACTGCTGCATCATTGGGGTGTGTGAATCTAAATTCTTATTGTCAATCATAGACATAATTTGTTTATTCCATTGAATTTAAAGTGAATTGTGATTTTAGTTATTATCATTAAGTATCACGTTGTCTCATAAGAAATCACCAAAACCCGCTTGTAAGTGTAGGTCAAAGTGTAGGTTGTTATGTAGGTTATGGTATAATTATACTCAATAAACGCACAACCTACACTTGGTAAGAAAAGCTGGATTTTAGCCTAATTAAGTCAAGTGGTTAGCCATAAAATGGATCTTATATGACGGATAAACCAGCAGGCAAACCTTTGTCATCCAAAGCTATCGAAATGATGAAGCCCACGGACAAAAACAAAGCCGATACGGGTGAATACCGGGGCTTGCGTGTGACTTGCGGCGCTTCTGGTATCAAGACCTTTTTCTACCGCTATACTAGCCCAGTGACCAATAAGCTGTCACAGGTAAAAATTGGAAGCTTCCCGCAAACCTCGCTCGCAATGGCCCGCATAAAGTTGCAAGAACTCAAACTAATCAGAAGTGAAGGGCGCTGTCCGGCGTCTGAGTTGAAAGATGAGAAGCAACGATTATTAGAAGAGAGTAAAAAACCTAAAGCGGCAGTGCTGACGGTTGAAGGGTTGGTTGAGCTGTACCTGACTGAACGTATAGAAGACCGTAAAAGTAATGACGGAAAAATCATTCCAGGAGCGCGTAAAAAGAAAGGGCAAAAGGAGGTGCGGCGTACATTGGAAAATGATGCAGTTACCAAACTAGGGACGCGTGTTGCAGCAGAAATCACCCGTCAAGATATCGTCGAACTTATTAATGGAGTGATTGAACGCGGTGCCAAAGTTCAAGCAGGAAACCTGTTGCGTGAACTTTCCTCTGCGTATGAATTTGCAATTGGTTTAGGGCGTTTCGATGACAACTTTGCGAACCCTGCACTTTTAGCTAAATCCAGTCTACGCCAGACCAATATCAAACTGACCTGTGAACGCGGCACTCGAATACTGAGTGAGAAGGAATTAGCTAAATTCCTCCATTGGCTTCCTGGCTCAGCTTATACGCCAACGATCAAAAACGTGCTGCGGTTGACGCTTTGGACTGGGTGTCGAACAGGAGAGGTCTGCAACATGGCATGGGATGATGTAGATCTTGATAAGGGCACTATTCATCTACGAGAAACCAAGACAGGGGTAGAGCGTTATGTCCAGTTATCTACCCAGGCTATCGACTTCCTTAAAGTTCTACGTCTCACCTCAGACAAATATCTATTCCCTTCGCAGGCAACTAAGAAGCCGATCCAGCAGAAGTACCTGACCGAAAATTCATGGCGTTTACGTGAAAGCGGTCAAATGCTTGATATACCTCATTGGACGCCTCACGATCTGCGTCGTACAGTGCGTACAGGGCTATCTCGTTTGCAATGTCCTAATGAGGTTGCAGAGGCTGTGTTGGGGCATACGCGCGGCGGTGTTGAGGGGATTTATAACTTGTATAAATATGATGCCGAGTGCCGGAAATGGTTGCAGGCATGGGCGGATTATTTGGATAGTTTGAATTAAGGAGATATAATTCGTGTCAATACAAAGACAAAGTAAAAATCATCATTACCTTCCAAAATGCTATTTAAGATCTTTCTCTCCAAATGGTTCTGAAAGTGTATTTCATATTGATTTGATCGGTAAAGGGAAAAAAGATCCAAACATACCAGAATATATTCCACCCAAAGTATGTATATTAAGGAATATTGAGAAGTTTGGGTTTGAGATGCATAGGAATACTGTTTTAGATTTAGAAACAGAAAAAAATGACACACGATTGGTTGAAGATTTATTTGGCAAGATCGAAGAGATTTACCCCGATATTTTGGATCAAATTAATGATATTGTAATCGATGAGACATTCATAAATGAGGTTTATGATGATGATTTGATTCGAATGATAAATATTCTATGTTCGATAATGCTATCTAGATTGCCTACTGTAGATGCTAGGTTTTCAAATCTGAACAATGAACTTTCTGAGTGTATGGGTTATCTAAATAAACATGGTGAAGAGTTTTATCGTTATATAGGAGATTCAGAGGGTTTTTCTCCAATTTTGTTTGATGAAAAAACTTCAGAATTAGTCGAATTCCTTTCTGATGCTGATGCTGATGCTGATGCTGATGCTATTCGTAATCTTATTGATAAGTCAGTAGTGAAACTAGTTAAAAGAGTGGCTGGTTTTATGCCTATATTAAATGAAATAAAAATGGATGGGTTTAATATGTTTATATTGAAATCTGATCCAACATTACCATTCATTAGCTGTGATTTTCCATTTATAACTGAAGGTGATGAATATACATTATCCAATGGTTTTATCTTTGTCTTGTCACCTTCATTAGCTTTATGTTGTTCAATGACTCCCCCTGAGGATTTTAATTCTTTGAGTTTTGCTAGTTATGTTAATGATAAAATGAGGTTGTCTGCAAACCGCTTTATGATATCAAATAATAAAGCGGTTCTTGATGAAGTTATTAAGGCATGGCATTCATGTAATACAGTATCTAGCGTATAAAATAAATCAGTTTAGTCATGGTGTTCTTATTGGAAGAACACCATGATACTTTAGTATTACAATCTGTAAATATAATTACAACTTGCAATATACGATGCCAATATTCATATCCCTAACATCGGCTGTAGCCTCAGTAGTGGCGATGAGTGTACCTTGCTAATTTGTTTAATAAAGGGGTGTTAATATAGAGACCTTTTTCTAATTCAGCTGCCGGATGTATAATGGGAAAATCAATGTATTAATGGCTATAGTGGTAAATATAATGATGTTTTCGTGGGATTTCCTTTCGGGTTAAAGTATCAATGGCTTTACCCAAAAGGATCCCTTGTGTGGGCTGAAAATGTTACAAACCAAATACGTTAATGTAAAACTGCCCGTTACTATCATCCGTTTTCTGGATGTTATATGTTATCGGTAGTTCATTTGTTTTCTCGGGTAAAGTCATTCTCAAGTCAGCAGAGCATGAGTAGGCATCTAGCGAGGAGTCATGCTTTATAGTTCTGACATTAATAATCGCTAATTGAATATTATCTGCATCCTTAGGCACCATTCCTGCCATCTGTGAGTTCCTGAGTTGGTCAAATTGTTTCTTAATTTGCTTTTTCGAAATATCAACCACAAGGCTTTTAGCATCATCACTATTACATTTTGGCGTGCTATCTCCGCAACCAACCAGTAAACTTGCAGCTATAAATAATAAAGCCATGTTCAATTTCATTTTATCAATCCTTGTTTATCTTATTATTTAATGTTCTTTTCCAGACGTAGACGTTCAACTATTCGGGCTGCGCGGCTATAGCCCACTCGAAAATGAAGTTGTACAGCTTTGACTTTAATTTCAGTTAACCCTTCCTGAATAATCAGTCGACGTGTTTTATCGTAAAGATTTGCGTCCATTTTATGGTTAAGATCATCCTGCTCTTGTTCACTCACAGTCCTTTTTCCTGCATTTCCTCGCTATTTCTTCCGGTAAATCCCATCCATTGCTCCAACAGCTGTCATGCCGCAATAACCTTCACACCCCTTGGTCATTACCGTCACCTTACCGCTGTTCTGTTCGCTGATTACCGCCACACACTGGCTTGACGTATCATTATAAACCCATCGATGTTTCTGACTTTCACCGGCACCAATAGATTGCGCTGAGCCGGCCATATTGCAGATGCCAGAAGCATCTTTACTCGCTGCGTTAATACTGAATTCAACACTATTGCTGCCTGCTGCCAATGATAGTGATCCGTTTTGTTTGACGTAATCTGCGGCGGTTGCCAGTGTTGATGCACCCAATAGTAGGGTGGCTAAAATGACTCTTTTCATTGTTACTCCTTGTCAGTTAATACGAATGTTTTTAGTGATTTTCCCGAATGTTAGCGGCCTGCGCTTTTCAACATAGAAATAGGCGACGTTGAATGCAGACTTTTTATGATTACCTTTCCCGAGCGAAGGCCAGTCCCGAAAAGCCTCTATTTGGGCTTCTGAATAGGGTGTGAAAGAGAAATCGAACAGTACCAGCAACGCCTTGCCGTCGAACTTCATCAACTTCTTCATTTCCGTGCTATTGACCGTTGCTGAAACCGTTGACTTGGCTGCGGTGGGCTTACGGACGGCGAATTCTACAGCCACGTCATCAATCACAAAATCGATATAGCCGTTCCCCGTAATAGAACCTGGGAGCTTCCCTTTCACTTCCGGCGAAACATCATCCGAAAAACACCCTAAAAGGTAGCAACGTACCAGTGGAAGTAGTTCCCTTTCACTGCACTCATTTAATCGTAATGTTTTTACAAACGCAGTGCGGTAAAGGGAATGAAAGAAATATTCAAAACTTTCCATTACCGAGGTGATGGTGGTTGCCATGGCTATTCCTTGCCGGATTGTATTGAAGGTATTTTGTTAAAATATCGGCTGGGCCATATCTGCTCGGGCATCATGTCCAGCGCCGCCGCTATCAAGCGTTCTGCCTTCGGGTAGTGCTGGCTGAAGGCATTATTCAGTGTGCGGGAGCCTAATCCCTGATCGCGAGATAACTGCGCCAAACTCAATCCACGCTTGTGCAATGCAGCCACAATGTCAGCCCTGTGCCAGTCCTTAGCCCTTCCTTTAGTTCGCTTTTTTTGCGATGCTACGTGGTTATTCACAGTGTTAACTCCTCTGTATCAGTACAGGGATATTAAATGCGAATAAAAGGAACTTATCAAGTTCTCTTTGTGGTCTTTATTTGAGTTCTTTTTTAACGTATTGATATTCTGGATTAAGTTTATGAAAAATATTTTGGATGTTGCTTCTCATCAAGAGAACCAAAATGATAGCGTTCATGATGATGAACAGTGGCTAACAGCACAGGATTTTGCAGGTAAACCGGGGATGCCGGGGACTGCAAAGGGTTGTCGCTTGCGTCTGGAAAAGCTGGCGGCAATGCATCCAGAAATCAGGAGAAAGAGAACAGGGCATAAGGGCTTTGAGTACCATATCCGCGCTGCGGGGATGTCGCTGAAAAGTGAGCGGGCAGAGCAAGCAACCCAATCCACCGTCTCTCCATACGGCACTGACGAACAACTCAATCTCTGGGTGCAACTGTTCAAAACGATGAAGCCCCATTCCCGTGACAGATTATTGAAGCAGGCGCTTGAACAAGTGGCTGACGATCTTGCTTTGAACAAGCCCGCTTTGCCAACAGAAGTGATTTCATTGGCCCATCAGTTATTAACTTTTTCGGAAGAGCAGCGCAAACAATTGCTGGAGACTATTTCTAAGCAATAGCGCGCGTGAAGTTATTATTTATCCTACGTTAATCCCCGCTTTGTTAATTCAGCTAATAATGGTTTCTTTATGAAACTATTTGCTCACCACGTGTCATATTTGGTATAATGTCATTATTGGAAAGTGCTAATTACTAGCGTCCAGTCACTCAAGTCATCATTTAATTAA
>NZ_JAZGQE010000120.1:0-15191 GCF_048593885.1 Yersinia sp. 1252 StPb PI
GTATTAAACTATTAATTAATAATAGAGCAACATAATGCATTAATATGAGCCGGGCCTGATTACCCGGCTAAATGGTTTTCAAAACTCATTAACCAGCCATTCGTCGGCTTCATCAAACATTTCTTCAACCAACCGGTTCAGTACTGATTTTTCTTGTTTATTAGCATCAGTATTGATGCCATTGGCTTGCATTGGTTTAACCTTAACTTCAGCATCAGGAAACACCCGATGCACCCGCTTGGTTAACTCTGCCTTAATCATTTCAGCGGCGTTGGGTAGGCCGGCGACATTCCGTTTGTCATAAATCAATTCAACACGCATGGCTTTTTCCTGAATGAGTAAATACTGTATTAATATACAGCGCTGGCGAGTGGCAGACAACGCTGTTTTACACGGATTGAAGCGAGAAAACGACTATTACTGATTTTTTAAGTCAATAAAATAACCGCAGGTGATTAAGGTTGGGAATCACTGGCGGTTATTTTATGTGTGGGTGCTTATCTGATTGTTTATACAAGTGATTTATTTTTTCCAACTACAACTGAGCATCGGTGTTTATCGAGATGGGGGCTAGTTTATTTCCAGCCAGCGGGCATCAACCACCACACCCAGTATCTTACAGTTGCCATTGAGTTCGATTAATCGATAGGAGGGGTTCAATGGTTTCAAATACTTAACACCAGCATCAACAATGAGTTTCTTAAATGTTGCTTCGTTATCATCAGTCAGTTTGGCAATAACAAAATTACCGGGTAGCGGCTCTTTTTCCGGGTCAACCAGAATAATCATTCCTTCAGGAAAACTGATCCCCGAAGGCGATGTCATGGAGTCTCCTTTAACGCTGAGCCAAAAAGCGTTGTCATGGGCATTTTTGGTCGATTCAGGCCAGATTTCAATATCACGCAGCGTATAAGGCTCTATTGCCTCATACCAGTTACCTGCACTTATCCAACTGATTAACGGATAGCTGTTAGCAACTGATCCGGCCGGTTTATCATTTAGCCCATTACGCGCCGAGATCGATAAACTTTCGGCCATTTTGGCCAATTCTTTCGCCAGAGAAGGGCTAAAGCTACTGATTGGTTCATTGAGTATTTTGGCAAAAGCGGCGGCGTTGGTCACATTGAGCGGATTTATGCCGTTAAGGAATTGGTTTACGGCACTTTGCCCAACCCCTAATTCGTGCGCGACAGACTCTTGGGATATACCCAGCTCTTTTTTCTTGGCATTAAACAGCTCTTTCAGCCGCTTAGCGTCGTCTAACTGTTCTGGCGTCAATGGCTTCTTTTTCATCAGTCAATTTTATTACCGTTAGCAATAATATCCAATCATCTGCGGTGTTGACTATAAAATCACTTGCGGTAATAATCAATCAAAATATATAAGGGAAACGTATGAGATCGTACTGGCATGCATCACTGCTATCCAGATATGTAGCATGGGTTGTTCCTGTTTATCACAAGAAGACGGCGGCCAGACTTACGGTGGTTTCCGTTGTTGAGCAATCGATAGGCTGAGGTGTCACCACGGTGCCCTGCCTTTTGTGGAGTAATTATTTATGAGTTCAATAAACGGTACACAAACCGAAAGCCACAGTCAGCAGAACCAAAACATGAGAGATATTCAATTAGTCCTGGCGCGCTGGGGAGTATGGGCAAGATACAGTTCCGGGCTGGATTATTCATCTATCGCTGCGGGCTTTAAGGGGTTATTGCCTGATACGTCTAAGAGTAAAGCCTCCTGTTGTGATGATGACGGCCTGGTTGTCGATGGCTGCGTTGCTCGATTAAAACAATACCGGCCAGATGAATATGAATTGATCATCCGTCACTATGTGCTTAATCAATCCAAGCGAGCAATTGCTCGTCAGCAGAAAAGAGATGAAAGACTAGTGCGAATTAATATGCAAATGGCGGAAGGCTTTGTTGATGGCTGCCTGGCAATGTTGAATGTGAAATTAACTATGGATCCTTTAATAGAGAATTTACATATTTATGAAAAAACACTAACGCGGTCCGCAAAAAGTGTATTAGTCTGACATCACTGGTTCGTTACATACTGATTAAGAAAGAGGAAAGCCCCGCATGGTTGGGGCTTTCCTCTTTCTGTTAGTCATACGCGCAAGTGTATCGGCTTGGGAGGTATTAAATGAGTGAACAAAATCCACTGCCGTATTGGTGGGCAGGATCGCTTGCTCTATTTTCAGCGCTGAGTTTACAGGATTACATCTTTATTCTGGGTACTATTATTAGCGTAATGTTTACCATCAAAACTTATTACGTCAATTTACGGGAAAAGGACGCAATAATTAAAGAAGAGCAGAGACGAACAGAAATTCTACGAGATTTTTTGCGTAATAAAACAGTGGCCGATATTCCAGCCGCAATTGCGGTATGTAATGACGCGCTACACAAAATGGAGAGCTGACATGACGCCTTCACTGCGTAAGAAAGTTTTGGGTGCCGCAGCCGGTGGAGCAGTTGCCATTGCCGGAACATTGCTGGGTGGGCACGATGGTTTTGAAGGACGTAAATATATCGCCTACAACGACGTAGTGGGCGTCATGACGCTGTGTGATGGTCACACTGGTAACGACATTATCCAGGGAAAACTGTATAGCGATCAACAGTGTGATGCGTTATTACAGCAGGATTTACGGGTGGTGAAAAAGTCAGTCGATGATGCGATACAGGTACCTGTGGGAGATTACACCCGCGCAGCGCTCTATTCATTTACCTATAACGTCGGTAAAACCGCATTTATCCACTCAACCTTATTAAAAAAACTCAATAGCGGAAATATAACCGGTGCATGCGGGGAGTTGCGCCGCTGGATTATGGCGGGTGGCAAGCGCTGGCAAGGTTTGGTTAATCGGCGTGAGATTGAACATGAACTTTGTCTGACACCGAACCTGACGGCAATGAAAGCCAGGGAGGGCAAATGAACAGGCGTGCCATCACCACAGTGTTGCTCGCGATATTACTCATGGGGCTGATGGCCAATACCTATCGCTTGAGTGCCAAACAGGTGCAGGAGCATGCGGAGTTACAGGCTGAACGAGTTGTTAATCAAACATTGGATAACACCATCGCTGCCTATCAGTTAAACGATGCGGCTAATCGGGCTGCCGTCGCACGGCAGTTGGAAAATGAAAGGGTACTGCGACATGAAACTGAGGATCGTCTCAAGCGTTTTGTGGCGGCAACCGCAACTGACAACTGCGCTGTCAGCCGTATGCCTGAGCCTGGCATTAGTATCTTGCGTGAATAAGCCAGCCCTTCAGGTGGTGAAATCCCCCTTGTTACTGCCACCTGAATCGGCGATGACCCAGTGTGAAATCCCGGAATTTGTTGGTTCCACATGGGGTGACAGTAGTTTATATGCGTTGGCACTCAAGCGAGAGTTACGCCTCTGTAAAGGACGGCTTGATGAGGTCATTCGTTGGCGTAATAACCAAATCGATAATCCACTATCGCCGTGAGACGACAGGCTTATCCCCGAACGGGGCAACCATTTACCAGGAGAATAACTATGACCGGTAATAAGGTCGGATATCTCATTTTTTATCAGGTGAGCCTATGAATGCTGCACAAATCAGGCAACTGGCCGCTGCCGCATTATTGGGCAAAACAGATGCGGAAGGTCGTATCTATTCAACTGATGCATGGCCGGTAACCACTTATCCGGCCATTTTGTTACAGACACCACTTGAAGTAAAAGAGTCTATTGGCCGCAATGTACCGCAGTTTAATACCATGACCACCTTACGCATTAGCGGGCATATCCAACTAAGTGAGGCGGTAAATCGAGTCACGGAAGCGGCAGCGGCACTTGAGCGTTTGTGTGAACAGATTCAACGGGCAGTGATTAACAGTTATGAACTGACTCGCCAGATTCAGCAATTTGCCAAAGTGCGTACCACGATGGGTATCGATACTAGCAGCGAGCAACATTTTGCTGAAGTGAAAGTAGAACTCGATCTCGAGTATTACCAAGGGCCGGAAGACTTCTTCCCAGTAGAAACCACGCCACTGACAGGTATCGACATTGCGATTGATATGCCTGATGGCACCACAGACCCGCTGATCGCCATCACCCTTTCGGAGTAACCCTATGTTTGTAAAACCGATGACTGGCCGCGCAGTGCGTGACCCGGTCAAGGGCACCTTTTTGCCTGAATCTGGCGCAGAGGTTCCTGATAACCCATTTTGGCACCGTCGTATTCAAGACGGTGATGTGGTGCAGGTTACGGTAAAAACAGCGAAACCTGCATTTTAAGTGTTAACAACGGAGAGTAAAAAATTATGACAATTCCTTTCACTAATATCCCGAGTAATCTGCGTACGCCACTGTTCTTTGCTGAGTTTGATAATTCCCAAGCTAACACAGCGAGCACCCCTCAACGGACTTTGATTATCGGGCAAACCCTGACGGAAAGCACTTTGCCCGTCAATGTGCCGCTGCTGGTTTCATCTGTCGCCACCGTTGCCGGTTTGTGTGGTGCAGGTTCAATGCTACATGGGCAAATGGCAGCGTATCTGGCCAATGACAGCGCTGGTGAAATCTATCTTCTACCATTGCACGACTCTGAAGCTATGGTTGCTGCCATCGGTAAAATTACCGTGACGACCCCGGCATCAGCAACCGGTGTTATCTCACTGTATATCGCCGGTATTCGTGTACAAACCACGGTAGTGCCGACTGATGATGCCAATACCATCGCTCTGGCGCTGGCGGCGGCAATCGAGAGTAAACCTGAATTACCGGTAACTGTTGCCCATACTGGTGATGGTGTATCGGAAGGCGCTGTTGTAGTACTAACGGCCAAAAACAAAGGAGCACATGGTAACAATATCGATCTGCGTTTGAACTATCTGGGGAGTGCCGGTGGAGAGACCACACCGGAGAGTCTGGTGTTGTCGATCACTCCGATGGCTGGAGGTGCAGGCGCGCCTGAACTGGCAAGTGGCCTGGCAAACTTACAGGATCGTACCTTCGATTTCATTATCAACCCTTACACAGATACCGCGTCATTGGATGCCATCAAGGCATTCCTTTCTGATAGCACCGGGCGCTGGAGCTATAGTCAGCAACTGTATGGTCACAGCTTTGCGGCTCACTCCGGCACCTATGGTCAACTGACCGCGGCCGGTGAACTGCGTAATGACCAACATGCCTCATTGCTCGGGATCCATAACTCGCCGACACCGGCTTACCTGTGGTCAGCCGCGTATGTTGGTGCTATTGCGCAAAGCTTGCGTAATGATCCCGGCCGCCCACTGCAAACGTTGGCAGTAAGTGGTGTATTGGCAGCGCCCCTTTCTAGCCGTTTTACCCTGACTGAGCGGAATAACTTGCTGCATAGCGGTATTTCAACCGTGACGGTGGCGGACGACGGGACAGTTCAAATCGAAAATATCATTACGACTTATCAGACCAACAAATACGGTGCTGCGGATGATAGTTATTTGCAAATTGAGACCTTGTTCTTATTGATGTTTGTCACGCGCTACCTACGAACTCAGGTGACCTCGAAGTTTGCTCGCATGAAGTTGGCTGCCGATGGTACCCGTTTTGCACCAGGCTCGGCCATCATCACGCCAAATACCATCCGTGCCGAGCTGATTGCTCAGTATCAGACCCTGGAATTTAATGGCTATGTTCAGGATGCCAAAGGTTTCGCCCGTGGCCTGATAGTTGAGAAAAATGCCAGTAATCCAAATCGTGTTGATGTGTTGTGGACCGGCGTGCTGATTAATCAGTTGCGTATCTTTGCGGTTCTCAATCAATTCCGTCTGCAAGCGGCTGTTTAACCCTTAGCCATTTAATGCACTAACAAAAAAGGAAATAAATTATGAGTGATACTTCAAACCGCCTGGCAGGTACGGCTTATGTCACCGTTGATGGCATTACTATTATGGTGGCCGGTCAGTTCAAATACAGCCCTTCAAAGGTAAAACGTGAAACTGTCATGGGCATGGATGGGGTACATGGCTATAAAGAAACCGTGGTGGCACCGTCCATTTCCTGCACTATCCGTGACAGTGGCGGGGTCTCTATCAGTGATTTTAACGACCAGACCAATGTCAATATTGTCTGCGAATTGGCGAACGGCAAAACCATTATTGGTAGTGGCATGTGGTCGGTGAGCACGTTGGTGGTTGACAGCACTGAAGGCACGGTTGATGTGAGCTGGGAAGGCGGTTCGGTGACGGAGAATTGATATGACTGTACTGGAGCGCAGTAAAACTATTTCACTGGTGAAAGCCATTCAACACGACGCAACCAAGACCACCTACGAGGTGGTCGAGCTGAGTGAACCGACACTGTTGCAAGTACAGCAATTCTACGATGAGCAAACCAAGTCAGGTTCGCTCAGCGGTATGGGATTGCTGATTGCCTTGGTCTCAGGGGTGCCGCGTGAGGCTATCAAGAAAATGGCTTTTACCGACTATAAGGCCTGTGAGGTTTATATGATGGGTTTTTTAGCCTACTCCCCAACAGGGGGCGATGGCGCGAAATAATTGCTGACGTCACTTACTATTATAGCTGGGGGCCGGGCGATGCCTGGTCCCTGACTTACAGTAGCTTAATGTGGTGGTGCCAGCAGGCCGGGCGGATTAATAAAATTAAGGCTGGCAAAAATGGCTAATAAATACAATATGAATACGGTTTCTCCATTATCTAAAGTACCGCCTCAAATATTCAGTAACTATAAATTAGCTGGTGGTGGAAACACAATTATTGCTGTTGGAACTGCGGGAGTGGAATGGCTTAATAACGGTGCTGATGAGGCCCGTAAAATAAATACAGCAGCGAGGAACGTTAACGCACCTATTGATCAATTTAGTCAAATAAGTGGCGCTATGCGTATTCGAGGTGTTGAACAAATGGCTGCGATAAAATCAACTGAGCAGCTCTACAGCAATTTGAATAATATGCTATGGGGCCATAATGATCAGGGGCTGGCACAGCTACATGAGTATGGGTTTGACATTATCAGTAATGAAAATGGCACGGTGGATGCTACTGCAACAATAGCTAAAATTGCCGAGGATTTTCCACAAATGGCACCCCAAGTACAAAGTAAACTGACGGATGCTCTGAAAATAGACGGTAATACTATTGAGTTGCTGCGAGAGGGGGCGCAACTAAAAGATTTGCTGGCTAAATCTACTTTATTTGGCCTAACTATTGATCCTGAGCTTAATATACAATTGACAGAGTTAGACCAGAATACTGATGAGTTAAGTGCTGCTTGGGATGGTTTGAAAGATAAGCTATCTAACATCGGATACGAAATTCTTGTCTCTGATGGCTCTGTGGCTGATGGCATTGGTGGTGTAACTGACACGCTAACTTATGGTCCAGATAATTTTGCCATAATGCGTACTTTAGGGATAATCAGTGGTAATGACTCGGCGAAAATGCGATGGGCATATAATAATACAGATTTTAAAAAACAGCTTAATTGGTATGAAATAACCATGCTTAATAGCGGTCTTATGACTGATGGATTTCGTAAGAAATATCAGGATCATATTAAGCCCAATGATGCAGAGAAAATAAATTATCAGACTGAAAATGCGAGTGTTATTTCCGGGCTTCGGCCAATTAAAATTGAGTCTACTCCATTAACCGATCTTTTTAATCTGGGATCTGGGGCTGAAGTTGAAACTCAAACACAAACGCAGAACACCTGGAGCAACAACCGCATAACTGAATTCGGTGCTGAAGATCCCTATTCCCTTAGCCCCTCATCTTCTCTTGCGCCAGATAATAATATAGGCAGCATCCCTACAACTGAATCACCTATTTATACTGACTCAGCGGGGGGCTTTAACGCTAATGCTATTGCTGATGTTATCGCTACCGCGATGCAGAACAATCGGGTGCAGATTGAATTGACGTTAATCGACAGTCGAAGCGGTGAAAGCTTAGTGATCCCAACTCAGGGAGGCAGCAGAATAGCTCACGCCATGCAGATGTAATTCCCTATTAGTATCCGTAAAAATTAACCAATCAACATATCGATATAACCCGCTCCGGCGGGTTTTTTATTTCCTAACGTCTACTACTGGACAGGAGAACGAAATGTCACTTATCAATAACGCACTATCAGCGCTCTTGGGAGGAAGCGACGACAGTTGGCAATGGTCGGAACACCTCCATCAAGCCTCCTTTCGGGGAGTGCCCTTCGTGGTCCTGAATAGCAAGGGCAGTTTTGGTCGTCGTCAGGCAGTGCACACTTACCCTTATCGCGATACTAGCTATATCGAGGATTTGGGGCGCAGTACACGGAACATTGTTTTAACTGGATTTTTGGTACAAAACAGCCAGATCTACGCCGCACCTGATGTAATGACTCAGCGCGATTCATTGATCGCAGCTTGTGAAATGGCCGGGCCAGGGACATTGGTTCACCCAACGTTGGGTGAGATGACTGTCAGCATCGCTGACACGGGGTTGAAAATTGATGAAGGTGTTGGCAGCGAGCGGGTATTCGCGTTCAGCTTAACCGTTATCGAATCCGGCTTACGTGCCTTTGCCATCACCGGTATGGCTGAAATGAGTGCGTCTGTCCACTCCTCTTGGCTGGGATTGAGCGCCAAAGCAGTCGCTGGTTTTATATCAACGGTAAAAGGAGAGATGCGCTCCGCCACTCAGGTAATAAAAACCTTGCAAAGTACGGCGGAATTTTGGAGCCGCATGGTAACGAATACTGCCAATGAGGCCAGTAATCTGGGTAACGCACTGCGCTCAACCTTTGGCCGAAACCGTTATGGCCGCTTTAACCACGGTACTGTCGGTGGCAGCAGTTCGGGCGTGACGGAAGCGGTGAACCAGCAAAGCGATACCACCAACTTACCCATGTTAGTGGCGCAACGGCTGGCGTTTATCGTCGAAGGGCGAGCGGCAATCAGTGCTGCCGTGAATGAGTTACTTGCGACTAACAGTGTTGAGGGGCATGCCGACAAGTTACTCACTCTGATTAACACGTTACTAAATGGCGGTTTTAGCACACTGGATGTTATCCGCATGATGGAAAGCCTGACAGCGGCTCACGACGACGCCTTCCGAGCCAATAGCAGTGATATCGCAATTGCTGACGCCAGCCATCATTTAATGATGACTTTATGCGCCGGAGGGATGGTCATCGCGGCGGCGCAGTATCAACCGGAAAGTTATGACGATGCTGTCGCTGTACTTGGCAGGGTCAGCAAGGTGATTGATAGCTCAGCACTGGCCGCCGCCGATCGCGGTAATGATGAAACCTACCGTGCGCTGATGCAAATGCGCGAATCTATCGTGGCGCTATTGCAACAGTCCGGGGCGAATTTATCTCGCATCAACGAGGTTAGTTTTAACCGCTCACTACCCGCGCTGATGCTGGCGAATCGGTTATATCAGGATGCGCTACGTGGTGATGCACTGGTGAAAATGGCGAATCCGATTCATCCGGCATTTATGCCAATTCGGTTTAGGGCATTGAATCTATGAATAATAAAATGCCAAGTGATGACTTAACACTGGAGATAGACGGCAGAGCGATCACCGGTTGGAGCAAAGTTCAGGTCACGCGGAGTATTGAAAAATTACCCAGTAGCTTTGAGTTATCGCTGATGGATCGTTATCCCGCCAGTGGAGGGCAACAGTGGATTATCCCCGGAGCTCCCTGCGTGGTTAAGTTGGGTAATGATGCTGTGTTAAATGGCTATATTGACAGTTGGGATTGCGCTATTGCGGCCACAACACATCAAGTCAGTGCCTCGGGGCGCAGTAAGTGCCAGGATCTGGTGGATTGCTCCGCTGAGTGGACCAACAGCGTGATTAGCCAATCCACGGTGTTGCAGATTGCGCAAAAACTGGCCGAACCTTACGGCATCAAAGTGACCTCTGATATTACCGATATGACCATTGTGCCGAAATTCACTCTGAATTGGGGAGAAACGGCGCAAGCGGTGATTGATCACGTCACGCGCTCTGCTGCATTGCTCTATTACGACCAGCCGGATGGCAACTTATATCTGACCCGCGCTGGAACGCATAAAGCTGCCAGCGGTGTGGCACAGGGCATCAATATTCTTAGTGCCAATCTTCATACCGATATCAATCAACGCTTTGTTGATTACACCGGCGTGGTGCTCTCTTCCAATGCCGCAGCCAGGCATTCTGCCTCGGGTGGGGATAACACCTCGGTGCGAACTACCACGCGAGACACACTATTGGCCGAACAATTTCCGGCCCGCCATCGTAACCGGGTCATTATCGTCGAAAGTACAGTGAACTCGCCACATTTGCTGAAAGATTGCATCGAATGGGAAATGAACCGCCGCTCTGGTCGCGCTAACGTCTTGACAGTGCAAGTTGACAGTTGGCGCGATAGCCATGGCCGGCTATGGGAAGTTAATACATTGATTCCCATTACTATTCCAGCATTTGGGCTTAATGATGAGCTGTGGCTACTCTCGGAAGTGGTTTATGCCAAAGATGAGAAAGGGACGACGAGCAAAATGACCCTGATGCCACCTGCTGCCTTCACATTCCAGCCTTACAACATTAAGTGACATAGGGGGGAACTATGAATGACCTAACCGGGCAAATTTCGACCCTGTACCGGCAGATAAAAATGCTGTTGGGACTTGGGCGAGTGAGTGCCGTTGACGACAGTGACGGGATACAAACCGTGCAGTATCAAACTCAACTGGAAGTCCACTCTGATACCCCAAGGCTGGCTGAGTTTGGTTTTTCATCGGGATTGCCAGCTGGCAGTGACGTGGTTATCGGTTTTCTGGGCGGGGACCGATCCAACGGCCTGATCATCGCCTCCAACCATCCGACTTATCGCCATTCAGGACTAACAGCCGGAGAAACGGTGATTTATTCCCAGTGGGGGCAATTTATCAAACTGACGGAAAGTGGGGTAATCATTGAGGCTAACAATCAGCCGGTGACAATCAATAATGCTACCGCGGTGACGGTAAACGCATCGGTAAAAGTACGGCTGAATACGCCGTTACTCGAGGTTAGCGGCGATATTGTTGATAACGCAGACGGTAATAGCATCACGCTGAAAACCTTACGTGATGCCTATAACAGCCACAACCATCAACTCAAAAATGTACAGTCGGGCAGCTCGACCCTTACCAGTGAGACGCCCGCTAAGGTGGTGCGATGACAACAGATATTAAAACGGTTTGGGATGTCGATGCCTCATTGGGAGATTGGCAGACAGGTCGCGGGGGAGTGCTGGATGGCGATGATTTGCATACCGCTATTTTACTGAGTTTGTTTACTGACCGTCTGGCGCGAATTGATGATGCTATTGATGGCGATGATCGCCGCGGCTGGTGGGGGGACAGCGGGGCGCTATCAGCTATTGGTTCGCGGTTGTGGTTATTGCGACGGGAAAAACTTACCACTCAGGTTGCGATCAAAGCCGAGGACTACGCGGCAGAAGCATTGGCGTGGCTGACCGAGGATCGTGTTGTGGCGGCCATAAACACCCGGGCACAAATAATTTACCCCAATACATTGCTGTTGATTATTGCTTACCAACGACCGGGTAAAGCCCAATCTTCAGTGAAATTTTCATGGGTATGGGAGGAGTAATTCATGCCATTTAATCGACCCACGTTAAGTGAATTGCGACAACGCAATCAGTCTTATATTCAATCGGAACTGAAAACCGGCGGCAACTTACTGCGTTTCTCCAATATTGGCGTTATCAGTGATGCAGATGCGGGGATGGCACACCTGCACTATGGCTATCTGGATTATATCGCCCAGCAAGCCACGCCATACCATGCCACCGACGAGTACCTTGCGGCTTGGGCGGCACTGAAAGACGTGTTTCGTAAAGCAGCAAATCCGGCTACTGCGACTGACGTTCGCTTTAGTGGGATAGCTGGACGAACTATTCCTGCTGGCCGCTTGCTTAATCGGGCCGACGGCTATCAGTATCGGCTTGATAATGAAGTGAAGATTTCTCCCGATGGTCACGTTCTGGCAGCTATTACCGCCATTTTACCCCGTCCATTGGAGGATGCGACTGGCGGCGGTAGCCGGGGTAACAGTGCGGCTGGCACCCTGCTGACGCTAGATATTGCTATTGATGGTGTTCAGGCCACCGCCACAGCACTGAGTAAAATTTCCGGCGGTGCGGATATTGAATCTGAGGATGCATTTCGTTCCCGTATGCTATTGGCTTACCAGAATATCCCGCAAGGTGGTAATGATACCGACTATCAATCTTGGGCATTAAGGGTACCGGGAGTGACCCGTTGTTGGGTAAAACGGCGGCTGATGGGGGCAGGGACTGTCGGGGTTTATATTATGTGCGATGACAACGACCACGGCGGTTTTCCGCAAGGTAGCGACGGTATTTCATCGCTGGAATCATGGGGGGCGGTAAAAGCCACTGGTGATCAACAACGGGTGGCAGATAATATTTATCCACAGCAACCTATCATTGCGTTGGTTTATGTTTGTGCGCCAGTTGCACAACCCATTGATTTTGTTATTAGTGGGATTTCACATGCTGATAGTGCTACCACGACCGCCATCAATGCCGCTATCGACGAGGTGTTTTTCAGCGAAGGTGAACCTGGTGGCAAAATCTTGTGGTCATCACTATTACTGGCAATTGGTGAGGTCACGGGGACCGGGGGCTTTATTATGCAATCTCCGGCGGCCAATATTGAGTTACAAACTGGCAAACTCCCCATTAGGGGTACGGTGAGCTATCTATGAGTCGCTACTCTGTCAGTGAATATACTACCGCTTTGCAAGCATTAATGCCGATGGGTTTAGTCTGGCCACGGCGACCGGATGGCGTGCAGACTGAGGTACTGCGGGCGCTGGCAAATGCGTATCAGCGTAGCGATGAAGATGCGCAAGATTTGTTGTCTGCGGCATTCCCGGCAACGGCGACGGCTATGTTACCTGAGTGGGAAGCCACTGTGGGGCTACCGGATCTATGTGCCATTGGTGAAGTAGACAGCATGATCCAGCGCCAGCGGGCTGTGGTGTCGAAATTGTTTGGCATCGGCGGCCAGTCTGCATCCTATTTTATCCGTGTGGCCAAGGCATTGGGTTACTCCATTGCTATCACCCAATACCGGCAAGCCTGTGCAGGTATGTCGGTATGCCGTGATGCATTGAACGGTGACGAGTGGCCATTCACGTGGTTGATTACCGCACCCGAAACCACGCTTCATTATGCTCAATGTGGCCTAACTTATTGCAGTGATCCGTTGCGTTCATGGGGCAATAAACAACTTGAATGCCGGTTTGCGGTGTTAAATCCGTCTCATAGCATTCTGAAGTTTGGCTACGTTAGCTAACTAATCAATTTCTATTAATTTAAAACGCCTTAATTGGTGAGGTATTACTATGCAAAAAATTGGAGATATTCCTAATTCACGCGCCGACAGTAATGGCGAATTTACCGACGGCAATGTCGCCGGCGGCGTTCCCCCAACGATATTACCGGCGGAATGGTTTAACACCTTACAGCGGGAATTAATGAGTGTTCTTTCTGCCGCTAATATTGATGCTGACAGTGAGAAGTTTGATCAGGTGGCGACTGCTGTCTCTAAATTAATTACTGATGGTGGATTTTTAAAAACAGCCAATAACCTTGTGGAAATTAAAAATGCCGGCCCCGCCGCTGTCGCTGAGACTCTCGTAAACCTTGGTTTGGGCGATGCAGCCCATCTGCCCCAATTAACGGGCGTTGTTGGCACATCACGCAATGCAAAAATGAGTGTTACAGCCGCATCGTCAACGGCCACTTTCACGGCAGATGAATTGATCGTACAAACGGCGCTAGGTGGACGTCAGTACAAACTTACTAGCTTCAATAAAGCAATTAACCTTGCGACTACGGGCGCTGGCGGTATGGATACTGGCACCGCGCCAGCTGCGGGATTTGTAGCGCTGTATGCGATTTATAACCCAATAACTCAAGTATCTGCATTGCTGGCAGTTAATTCCACGTCAGTGCTTGCTCCTGAAGTGTATGGCGGGGCTAATATGCCATCAGGTTATACAGCATCAGCGTTGGTTAGTGTGTGGGGGACGGCATCATCATTGTTGAAGATAGGATTTCAATCCCATAGGCATATAGCAATCCAAACAGCTACTATATATTCCGTTTCTAGTGGTACAACAGCGCAAACGCCGTTAGGTGTTTCACCTGTGGCCCCACCCAATGCCACACAGATAGATATTGCTATAACAGTAAATGAAACAGTCGCTGGCAACGGTGTTGCGCTGAGTATTGGCTCATCTCTGTCAGGTATCGGACAGTTCGGTGCGATTTCAACCGTTACAGGGCAAACAGCAACGTCCATTACCACAGGAACGCTGTCATTAATAGAAATCCAGCGGCTCTATTTTTCAATGTCCAATACAAACCCAGGAACATACATTATCGCAGGCCGTGGTTATGATTTTTAAGGAGTGAATATGCTTGTTCAATTTAAAAATTCAACAAAAGAAGAAATTATTGCTTACTTTGGTGGCCCACAAGATCCAGAGTATTTTCCAAATCAAGGGGAGATTGAAGCCGATGATCCCATGTGGGCAGTCTTTTATGACAAAGTACATATGTGGCTTGATGGGTTACCTGAGCCTATTACAATTGCAGAGTAAAGTACAAATCCGGGCTTAATTGCCCGGTTTATTTAATTGCTAGGTGCTGTAGGTCTGGTTATATCAGACACTGTACTTACATTGACTAATGACGGCCGAGGTTATAGCGCAAGCCAGGCGGATGTTGATCAAGGAAACTATCTTGCAATTACAACAGCCGAATTGCTCCAACAACCAACAACAACTGCCTCGTTCGTCGCTTCATTTCGTGCTAAATTCGCCTATCTCGGATCATGACATATGTGTCATGGTTTCAGGCAGCTAATGGGACTTCAGGTATCAGTATGTTTACATATAAAGAAATATCAGCGCTGAACGAACTGGAATTGATCGTTTATAATTACATCATAAAAAACACTGATAAAGTGATGTATATGACCATCAGAGAACTGGCTGACGCAGCGGGTGTTTCTACCACTACAGTTTTACGATTTTGTAAAAAAATGAATTGTGATGGTTATTCTGAATTCCGGGTGCGGTTTAAATTATATGTAGAGCATGATGAAAAACCACCAGTTAGCTTTGGTATTAGT